>CAJGDQ010000190.1 GCA_904502215.1 Clostridiaceae bacterium | reverse complement strand
TGTAACGGTTATTTTATTGCTTCCTATTTCAGTTATTATAAAAAAGGAAAACGGCAGCGAGGTTGTTTTGCTTTTTAAAATACTTTTTATGACTTTTGGTGAAAAAAAAGAAAATGATAAGCCAAAAGATAATTCTTTGAAGGAATTTTTTGGTGTATCTAAGCTTAATAAGAAGTCTGTTAAAACGAAAGAATTTATAGCAACCTTGAGAGAAGATATTTCTCTTATAATGGAACTGATTAAGAGATTGCTTGGGCTTTTGAAAAAGTGCAAGGTTAAGGTTTTAAAGATTGATATTGTTTGCGCTGAGGATGATGCTGCAAAAACAGCAATTAATTATGGAATATGTTATTCAATTATATCCCCGATTATAAATCTTCTTCACGGTTCTATGAAGGTTTGCAAAAAGGGTGAAAAAATAAATATTTATTCCGATTTTAATAGCCAAAATGCTTCTTTTGAGTTTGAAATAGTTATTGTTTCACAAGTTTTTAGGGTTATAACAGCTTTTTTGAGTTTGGCTTATGAAAGAGCTAGGCGTGGTGATAAAGAACAAGCTTGAGTTAATACTCAAGCTTGTTTTTTTACTATTGATACAATATATTCATCTTCAATTACAAAAGTTTGGGTTTCCTTTGAGCAGGGCGTATTTATTAAGGCAAGGCCTTTTCCAAGGCACTTGCAATGGGCTTCTTTAGCGGTCCAAAGTTTAAAAAAACGAGTAAGAATTTCCTTGTTATCGGCACCATCGAAAAGATATGTCAGTTCTTGCTTTGTGCAAAAACGCTTAGCTAACTTTAAATCTATCGGGCGAATTTGCTCAATATCAATTCCGATAGGTTTATCATCAACGGCGCAAACAACCATATTGCCTGAATGGCTGATATTAAACTCTATTTTTAAGTCCTTTGCATAAGGCTTGCCGTGTTCTCGGGTTTCAAAAACTATACTTTCATTCGGAATATCGCACCATTCAGATATAGCCTTTTTTGCTAGCATTTCGCCAACAACAGTTCGTTTTTTATCTTCTAAAATACGGCTTCTATCAACTTTTTGTTTATTTTCATCGCTCATCAAGGAAAACCATTTATTATATTCTGAATCGGTTAGGTTTCTAATATCGTATTTATACCATTTCATTTGCTATATCTCACTTGTTTTTATAATATGATGGGGTGTTGCCTGTATATTTTTTAAATGCGTTGCTGAAATAATAAAAATCGCTGTAACCGAGTTTTTCGGAGATTTCGGACACCGTGAATATAACCACTAAAAATATTTTAACATATCTTAAAAGAAATTAAAAGGACTAATTCCACCAAGAATGGTTTTATTTTTTATTTAAGTTAACCTGAGTTTGTTATATAATAAAATTAATTTTTTTAGTGGAAGAGTAATGGGAAAGAAAGTTTTGATTAATGTTTTAGGGAATGAGCTTCCTAACAGTCCTATTAGAATTATTGTCGAGGAAAATGAAATACCGCTTGATGTTTTTTGGTGCCAAATTGAAAATTTCTTACTCGAAAGTGATTATAAAAAGGTTTAAGGGAAAATGTAAAAAAAGAGCCCATTAGGCTCTTTTTTTACATTTTCTTGTTACAGGATTTGGTGTCGAAACCGGGGTTGAAGGCATAGAAGTTTTTAGCATTTAGCTTATCTGTTGTAAGTCTAAGTGCTTCGCCAGAACAACAATGGTGAAATGCTTTTGCGACGTCAATTTTTTATATCTTCCACTTGATTTCAATGCTTTCTTTTGAGGCGGTTATGCGCTCTATCAGGCAGTCAACCACCGTGATTTTGTCGCTAACCGACAACTCATCCCAATGCTCAAAATATCCGCTGATTTCGCCCACATCGTTTGTATGGTTATTGTCAAGCGATAGAATCTCAGCACTTAAGTTTTTCTTCTCGGCATCGAGCTCGGCAACGCGGTTATTTATGTACTGCATCACCGTATCATTTGCCGAAGCGATTTTTACGAGCAAAGAGGATATTTCTTT
>CAJGDQ010000189.1 GCA_904502215.1 Clostridiaceae bacterium | reverse complement strand
ATTAAAGCCCTCGGTTAAAAAATGGAAAGCTAAAGGCTCGCCCTCGCCATCGAGCCAGCAGAATTGATAACCGCCGCCGGGGCAAATTATAAGAGAGGGTCTTTTTGTGTTTTTATGATGAGTGCTTTCGGGGTTGCTTTGAAGATATGCATATACCGTTGGGTCGTTTCCGTTTTCTCCTAAGAATGGAAAATAATCTTTAAGGTGGATTTTTTCTAGCTTCATAAAATCGCCTCCAAAATATCTATAGAAAAGTTTAACACATTAAATAAAAACATTCAACAACGAATATGACATTTTTTTGCAAAAAAATCGAAAAAAATCTTGCAAGTAGGGTATGAATAGTTTATAATATTTTAGTCAAAATATTGTTAATCTTTTATTTGTTTTATAGAGAGGAACGAACAAATTTATGTCAGAAAAAAAGCGTTTGGTTGGAACTATATCAAGAGGTATCCGCTGCCCTATTATCCGTGAGGGAGATGACCTTGCTAAGATAGTGGCAGATAGCGTTCTTGAAGCGGCAGAGTGCGAGGGATTTGAGCTTCGTGACCGTGATGTTATTTCTTTAACCGAGTCTATCGTTGCACGTGCTCAGGGTAACTATGCAAGCGTTGATGATATTGCAACCGATATTAAATCCAAATTCGGCGATGAAACCATTGGCGTTATTTTCCCGATTCTTTCTCGTAACCGTTTTGCTATATGCCTTAAGGGTATTGCAAAGGGTGCTAAGAAAATCGTTCTGATGCTCGCTTATCCTTCGGATGAGGTTGGAAACGAGCTTGCTGATTGGGATAAGATTGATGAGGCAGGCATTAACCCCCATTCCGATGTTTTATCCTTAGAGCGTTACCGTGAGGTATTCGGCGTTCATCCCTTGGAGTTTACAGGGGTTGATTATGTTGAATATTATCAAAACTTAATCAAAGAGTGCGGCGCTGAGGTTGAGATTATTTTTGCAAATCAGGCAAAGGCTATTTTAGATTATACTGACTGTGTTTTAACTTGCGATATTCATACAAGAGCCAGAACAAAGCGTCTTTTAAAGGCTGCAGGTGCTAAGATTGTTTATGGTATTGATGAGGTGTTAACTTCTTCAATTAACGGAAGCGGATATAACGAGAACTATGGTCTTTTGGGCTCTAATAAATCCACTGAGGACAAGATTAAGCTTTTCCCAAGAGATTGTAAGGACTTGGTTCTTGATATCCAGAAGAGAGTTTTGGATGCAACCGGAAAGCATGTTGAGGTTATGGTTTACGGCGATGGCGCTTTCAAAGACCCCAAGGGCAAAATTTGGGAGCTTGCCGACCCGGTTGTTTCTCCTGCTTTCACTGATGGACTTATCGGAACTCCTAACGAGTTAAAGCTTAAGTATCTTGCTGATAATGATTTTAAGGACCTTTCGGGAGATGCTCTCAAAGAGGCTATTTCCGAAAGCATTAAGGCAAAGAGCGGAAGCCTTGTTGGTAATATGGCGGCTCAGGGAACAACTCCCCGTCAGCTTACCGACCTTATTGGCTCTCTTTGTGATTTAACAAGTGGCTCAGGAGATAAAGGAACACCTGTTGTTTTAGTTCAGGGTTACTTCGATAACTATACCAACTAAGTTTAAAATACGGGAGGAAAAAGCAATGGATACAAATATACGTCCCGAATCAATGGCTCGTATAACAAATTTTGAATTGGCAAATGCTTTTATTGAAGAGCAGGTTGCTAAAATTAAAGAGCAGGTTGGCGATAAAAAGGTGCTTCTCGCCCTTTCAGGCGGTGTTGATAGCTCGGTTGTTGCCGCTCTTTTGATTAAGGCTATCGGCAAACAGCTTATTTGTGTTCACGTTAATCACGGCCTTATGAGAAAAGGCGAAAGCGAACAGGTTATCGAAATTTTCGGCAAAGAGCTTGATGCAAACCTTGTTTATGTTGATGCAACTGAGCGTTTCTTAAACCTCTTAGCAGGAGTTTCTGACCCCGAGAGCAAGAGAAAAATTATTGGTGCTGAGTTT
>CAJGDQ010000188.1 GCA_904502215.1 Clostridiaceae bacterium | reverse complement strand
TCAGCCGAAATCCTGGTTGCCGATACATTACCGCTATCGGTAATCTTTATTTCGTTTATTTTATAAACATAAACACCGTAAGAGGTGGTTAATGTTATATTATCTCCAACCTGTGCTCGGTCAATGGTGTGAAGATAGGTATTATTATGCCCCGATAAAAGAACTGTTGAGCCCATACCGGGAAAATCACTTCCGTTGTAATGCCCTATTCCCTTTGCGAGTTGTTTATCGCCATCTCCAAAGAAAACAGGAGCTTTAATTTCTGCCGAGGGAATTGAAAGCTCGGCATATTCAGTTCCGTAATTCGGGAAGGTTATGGTGCTGCCTTTAACCGTTCCTCCCAAAGCTGAGCTTCCGCTATAAAGGCTCTCATCCTCCTCGTTTATAGTCCCCGATAACTGAACCATATCCCAAACCGAAACAACTGCATCAATAAAGGGAGATAAAGCTAAATATATAACGGAGTATCCAATTATTAGAAAAGCTAATGGCATAAAAAGATATGCCATTAGCCCTTTCGTTTTGTTTTTCAACTTCTTCAATTAACGAGCGGTTGCCTTTTTAGAAATGATAATCATTGCGCCGAAAAGTGCAAGAATCATAACCGAAACAGCAATAGCAGCAGTTGCTGTTACATTACCACCGGTAACTTTAACAATAGGCTCGTCAACAAATGAAACCTTACCGGTTTTATCATCAACAATTTCAACATGAGCGCCATCATAGGTTAAGGTGAGGTCAACAACCTTACAAGCCTCTTTACCAAGCTCTAAAATTTCCTTTTTAACAGAATGTTTGAAGGTATCAAAGTTAACGATATTGGTAGTAAGCTTTTCCTCTTCCTTCTTAATAAGAGCCTCGCCCTCGTCTAAATAACCCGTAATCTCCTCAGCTTGAACCTCGGTCATATCAATAGTAAGGAAATAGTTTTTAGCCTGATTGATATAATTTTTCGGGATAGAAAAGGTTTTGCCGTTTGCCGTTACATCTTCAGAAAGCTTATCAAGAATCTTCTGCTCATTAGCATTGATTGCACCTGCAGCATTAACGCCAACTGCAAACATAGAAGCAACAATAATAACAAGGGTTAAAATTGCTAAAATCTTTTTCATAATATTTTACCTCACAATAATTTATTACCAATATAACTATATAACAAATCAAGCTTATTGTCAAGTATTAAAGCAAAAACCGCCCAAAAAAATTCGAGCGGTTTTAATTAAAATTATTCTTCAGTTGTTTCTTCAGTAGCTTCTACAACAGTTTCCTCAACAACAGGAGCGTTTTCCTCGGTTGCCTCATAAACAACCTCATCCTCAGTATTCTCAACTACTTCCTCTACCTCAGGCTCAAGCAATGCTCTGATAGAAAGGCTAACACGCTTCTTATCAGCTTCAATAGCGGTAATCTTAGCTTCAACCTCTTGACCAACAGTTAATTCATCCTGTGGCTTTGCAACATGCTTATTAGCAATTTGAGAGATATGGATAAGACCATCAACACCCGAAATAATGCGAGCAAATGCACCATATGTAGTCATGCTAACGATGGTAACCTTAACAACATCGTCAACCTTATAGTTGTTCTCAAAAATAACCCACGGATTTTCCTCAGGCTTTTTGTAACCCAAAGAAATCTTTTTCTTATCAGCATCAATAGCCTTAACATAAACCTCAACGGTATCTCCAACAAGAACAACCTCTGATGGATTCTTAATTCTAGCCCAAGAAAGCTCAGAAATATGAACCATTCCGTCAACTCCGCCAATATCAACAAAAGCTCCATAGCTAGTTAAGGACTTAACAGTTCCGGTGAAACGGTCACCAACAGCAATTTCAGCCCAAAGCTTATTTTCAGCTTCTTTTCTTTGCTCACGAAGAACACTGCGAATAGAACCAACAGCTCTACGGCCTCTTCCTATTTCGATAATACGGAATGAAACCTCTTTGCCCTTAAGTTCTTCCAAGGAATCGTTTCTTGAAGCGGTTGCCTGAGAAGCAGGAATAAATACTCT
>CAJGDQ010000187.1 GCA_904502215.1 Clostridiaceae bacterium | reverse complement strand
GTAAACTTAATAACATAAGGCTCAGCCATATCTCCATAATAAATCTCATTACCGCTTCTAACCAACGGTTTTTCCTTATAAGTTAAAAAATCCATTTAAATGCTCCTTCTAGACAATATGAATAAAATTTATCACATAAATATTATATTAAGAGTATAAACCATAAAATTTATTATGTCAATAGCAATAATTGTTGACTTTTAGCAAAATTTTCGATAATATAATATTTGTAGAAATTTGGATTTTTTGGAGGAAATTATTTTGGAAAATTCGCAAAAAACTATGGAAACTATCGTTGCCCTTGCCAAAGGCAGAGGCTTTGTTTATCCCGGCAGTGAAATCTATGGCGGACTTGCTAACTCTTGGGATTACGGCCCTTTAGGCGTTGAACTTAAAAACAACATTAAAAAAGCTTGGTGGAAGAAGTTTGTGCAGGAATGTCCATATAATGTTGGACTTGATAGTGCAATTCTTATGAATCCTGAAACTTGGGTAGCTTCGGGCCATTTAGGCGGCTTTTCTGATCCTCTTATGGACTGCAAAAACTGCAAAACCAGACATAGAGCTGATAAACTCATTGAAGATTATGTTGCAGAGAATGGTCTTTCGGATAACCCTGCAGCTATGAGTGATGAGGAAATGATGAATTATATCCGTGAGCATAAGATTGCTTGTCCTCACTGTGATTCAACCGATTTCACCGATATCAGAAAATTCAACCTTATGTTTAAAACCTTCCAGGGTGTTACTGAGGACAGCACTTCTACCCTTTATCTCCGTCCCGAAACCGCTCAGGGAATTTTCGTTAACTTTAAAAACATTGCCAGAACAACCCGCAAAAAAGTTCCTTTTGGTGTTGCTCAAATCGGAAAATCCTTTAGAAACGAGATTACTCCCGGAAACTTTATCTTCCGTATCAGAGAGTTTGAGCAAATGGAGCTTGAGTTCTTCTGCAAGCCCGGAACCGACCTTGAATGGTTTGATTTTTGGCGTTCTTACTGCCGAGATTGGCTTTTAAATCTTGGAATGGATGAAAATAGCCTCAGACTTCGTGACCATGACAAAGATGAGCTTTGCTTCTATTCAAAGGCTACAACCGACTTCGAGTTCCTATTCCCATTCGGTTGGGGTGAATTATGGGGTGTTGCTGACCGCACCGATTACGATTTAACTCAGCATGCCGAGCATTCGGGAGAGGCTATGGAATATTTCGACCCCGAAACCAACGAGAAGTATATCCCATATGTTATCGAGCCTTCCTTGGGTGCTGACCGTGTTCTTTTAGCATTCCTTTGCAATGCTTATGATGAAGAAACCGATGAAAAGGGCGATAAGAGAGTTGTTATGCGTTTTCATCCGGCTCTTGCTCCCTTTAAGGCAGCAGTTCTTCCTCTTTCAAAGAAGCTTTCTGATAAGGCTCTTGAGGTTTACAACGAGCTTGCTAAATATTTCCCTGTTGATTTTGATGAAACTGGCTCAATCGGTAAGCGTTATCGCAGAGAAGATGAAATAGGAACTCCTATCTGCATTACCTACGATTTTGATTCTCTTGAGGATGGTTGCGTTACCGTTCGTGATAGAGATACAATGGAACAAAAGCGTATCGCTATTTCCGAGCTTAAGAATTATATTGAAAAAGCAATTGAATTTTAAAGTCCTTTTATCTAGAGATTTGGAGAAATGATATGGAAATTGTTAAGGATATGATAATTCCGCTGATTTTAGGCTTAACCTTCTTCCTTTTCGGAATGAATGTTTTATCCGGCGGACTTGAAACAATGGCGGGCGGAAAACTCGAAAGAACTATGAACAAGGTTGCCGCAAACGATTTTTCAGGCTTCTTTTTAGGTGCCGGAATCACCGTTGCTATTCAGTCTTCTTCAGCATTTACCGTTATGCTTATCGGTCTTGTAAACTCAGGTATTTTAAATTTTGCAAATACCTTTGGCATGATTATGGGCTCCAATGTGGGAACAACCCTAACCGCCTGGCTTTTAAGCCTTGCAGGTCTTGAAGGTAAATGGTATATTGAAATTTTAAACCCAAGTGTTTTTGCACCG
>CAJGDQ010000186.1 GCA_904502215.1 Clostridiaceae bacterium | reverse complement strand
GCACAAATCATACCATTATCAAAGGTTTTAGAATGAATAATCGAGTTAACTGCAAGAAGGATATCTGCGCTGTCATCAATGATAGCAGGAGTGTTACCGGCACCTACACCCAATGCCGGCTTACCGCTTGAGTATGCCGCCTTAACCATTCCGGGACCACCGGTAGCGAGGATTATATCAGCCTCTTTCATTACTGTGTTAGTCATATCCAAAGAAGGAACGTCAATCCAATCAATGATGCCTTCAGGCGCACCTGCAGCAACAGCCGCTTCAAGAACTAACTTTGCGGCAGCAATAGTGCTGTTTTTTGCACGTGGGTGAGGGCTGATGATGATAGCATTACGGGTCTTTAAGGCTAACAAACACTTGAATATTGCAGTAGAGGTGGGATTAGTAGTAGGAATAACTGCAGCAATAACGCCGATAGGCTCAGCGATTTTCTTTACTCCAAATGCTTTATCTTCTTCAATAACACCGCAGGTTTTTACATCCTTATAAGCGTTATAAATATATTCGGAAGCATAGTTGTTTTTGATAACCTTATCTTCAACAATTCCCATTCCTGTTTCCTCAACAGCCATTTTAGCCAAAGGAATTCTTGCTTTATTAGCAGCAGAAGCAGCCGCTAAGAAGATTTTATCAACCTCTTCCTGAGTATAGGTTGCAAAAACCTTTTGCGCCTCTCTCGTGCGAGCGATTGCTTCTTCTAATCTTTCAACACTATCAACAACTAAATAATTTTTGGTTTCCATTTTTATCCTCCTAAAGAAAGTTTCTTCTTTCTGTTAATATTTTAACAATCTTTTCGGATTTTGTGAATTCTTAAAATAGATAAGAGGGGTTATCAAAATTGATAACCCCCCTCTTTTTATAGATATTTTCTTTTAGCTTCACTTAATTCGGTTATAAACTGTCGGTCCAGCTTCGAAAGCTTATACCCCTTTTTATAAATTAAAACATCCTTATATATCTTTTTATTATCACTGCACTTTCTTTGCACCAAATTATATCTATCAAGCAATTTTTCGGGCACAGGAGAAACCCACATAAATGTTTCGGCATTATGCGATAACAAATCAAACTGACTGGCTCTTTCAAATATAAATATCCTACGGTTTATATTATCAGGCAATTCCTCTTTAACCACTCTTGAAAGGGGCATAGAAGGAACATATGGGTCGGCATGAGCTATCTCTATATAATCGGTTAAATCATCAAAGGTTATCTCATCCTTTTTGGCCAGCGGATTATCCTCATTCATAATAAGCGAATAGGTAAACTCGGTTACCATTTCATATTGAAAGCCCTTTTCCTCAAGCATTGATTTGAAATAAACATCATAGTTTTCAGCATAACGAATTATACCAAGATTATAATCATGATTGAGCATATTGTGAATTGTGCGCTGAGAATTAGTTTCTTTATAAAAAACCTCAGCGGCATCATTTGTTAAAGATTTTGAAAAATTTGCAAAAGCTTCGGATATATAGCAAGCCCTTGGCACCGATATAGAAAACTTTTGTTTTTGAGGCTCACCCGTTTTATAAAATTTTTCAACCTCTTCAATTTGACCTAAAATACCTCTGGCGATATTGATAAATTCTTCTCCCTCAGGTGTTAGCTTCATACCGTTTTGTGTGCGGTCAAAAATGGTAATTCCAAGGTCTGTTTCCAACTCTTTAATTGAACGGCTAATATTCGGAGCCGCAATAAGTAAAACCTCTGAGGCCTTGCTGAGAGAACCCGATTTCGCAACCTCAATCGCATGTTTCATATGAAGTAGATTCATATCTTTTCACCGCCAAATTGTTTTTTAAAATTATAACACCTATTTATAATAAAATCAAGGCGGAGCCAGGAACTATCTTTTCCCAATCCCACCTTGATTTAATTATTTAAACTTCACTTCTTACGATAATTAACTTTTAATTTAACTCTATTTTCTTTTTTGATTTTTTATCGGCATACAGCATTTTATCTGCATTATCAAATGCTATATCAAAAAATTCGTTATTATAACCTTCAACTATAGAATAACCCTTTGAAAATCTAAAATCAGAATTCTTAAGTTCAATATTTTTAAGCTCCAATAAAAGATTTACAAGTTCATCTTCAAAAATATTC
>CAJGDQ010000185.1 GCA_904502215.1 Clostridiaceae bacterium | reverse complement strand
TCAAGCTCTAGGATAGCCTCATCCGAAGCCATACCTCGAAGGTCTAACTCAGAAACAACTTCCCTTTCAGCCCTTGATTTAACCCCTGTTACATTGCGGGTTTTGGGTTTCTCGGTTGATTTTGCATTGTTGGGCTTATATCTGAGATTCTCAAAATCAACCCACATTTTTATAGCGCCCGACATAACAAAGGCCTGTTTTTTATCCGCTTTAACATCAATAACAGTTGCATCCCTGCCGATATCGGCAACAACAACTATATCGCCTTTTTTAATAGCAGTTACAGCCTCACCTTTAGTATTTTTCTTTATAACAGGGTTCGCCTCATCCTCAAGCTCTTTGAGGGTTTTGTTATAAGCAGTTCTTGCCTTAATTGCCGTTTCAATAGCATTTTGCGAGGTTAACTGTTTCTTTTTCTCCTCAAGTTCATTAAGTAAAAGTCCCGATTTATAGCGGGCGTTCTCAATAATTTGAGCGGCAGTTTCCCGTGTTTTTTCCATTAGCTTTTCGGTTGATTTGCTAAACTCGGCATCTCTTTGCTCTGCCTTTTTCTTTAAAGCCTCATATTCGCTTCTAAGCTTAGCCGCTTTCTTTTGCTCGCCCTCGGCTGAGCGGCGGGCATTCTCAAGTGCTTCAACAACCCTTTCGAACCTTGTATCCTCTTCTTTTACTTGATTTTTAGCATTCTCGATTATATCTTCATCAAGTCCCAAACGCTTGGAAATCGCAAAAGCATTTGAACGACCGGGCATACCGATTATAAGCCTATAAGTAGGCTTTAAGGTTTTAACATCAAACTCGCAAGAAGCGTTTTCAACATATTCAGTATCAATAGCATAAGCCTTGAGCTCAGGATAATGGGTTGTTGCAACCGTTTTAGAGCCGAATGCCGAAAGGCGCATCAAGATAGCCTTTGCAAGCGCCGCTCCCTCAACAGGGTCTGTTCCTGCGCAAAGTTCATCGAAAAGAGCCAGCGAATTATCATCAGCATTATCTAAAATCGAAATAATATTCTTCATATGAGAAGAAAAGGTTGATAGCGACTGCTCGATACTTTGCTCATCACCGATATCAGCGAAAATCTTGCCGAAAACGGCAATTTTACTGCCATCATCGCAAGGCACCATCAGTCCGCACATAGCCATTAAAGTTAAAAGACCAATAGTTTTCAGGGTAACTGTTTTTCCGCCCGTATTAGGTCCTGTTATAACAAGTGAATTGAAATTGCTTCCGAGTTCAACCGTTATCGGAACAACCGATTTATAGTTAATAAGCGGATGGCGTGCATTTTTAAGATAAATTTTACCTTTATCATTTATTTCGGGGATAATCGCTTTCATTTTATAGGCAAGTTTTGCTTTAGCAAATATGAGATTTAATATAACTAAAGCATCAAAGGAGCGATTAATACTATCGGCAAAAGAGCCGGCTTCAGCCGATAATTCGGCCAAAATTCTTTCAATTTCTTCCTGTTCACGAAGCCTTAAAACCCTGATTTCATTATTAGTTTCAACAACCGACATAGGCTCAATAAAAATGGTTGAACCTGTTGAAGAGGTATCGTGAACAATGCCCGAAATTTGCCCTTTATGTTCTATTTTAAGGGGAACAACAAAGCGACCATCTCTTTGGGTAACAATGGCCTCTTGCAAATATTTAGCTGAAGGTCCTCGCACTATTTTATCAAGAAATTCCCTGATTTTAGCCGACTTTGAAATGATTTTACGGCGAATATCATAAAGAGCAGGCGATGCGTTATCATTAAGCTCTTCTTCATTTTTGATGGCAAAATTTATCTTATCCTCAAGATATTTATTAGGAACTAACGCCGAAAAAAGATAATCGATATTAGTTTCCCCCATACCTGAGCAGTTTTCTCTCCACTCACAAATCGAGCGTATGGCTCTAAGCGTTTCGGCAACACGGATAAGCTCTGCCATTGAAAGCACAGCCGAGGAGGCCGCCCTTACTAAGCTAGACGAAACATTAGTAGCTCCGCTGAAATTCGGGGCAGTATATTTAGACATAAAGATATAAGCATCATCGGTTTGGCGAAGTGCTTTTTTAACTGCCTCAAAATCAGTTTCAGGCAAAATATTTCTTGCCAATTCAGCCGAATCCGCAAT
>CAJGDQ010000184.1 GCA_904502215.1 Clostridiaceae bacterium | reverse complement strand
CGATGCATCTTTATATGTTACTATTCTTTGGGTTATGACCTTAGGAATTGCAATTGGTTTGATTTTTGTTCCTTTTTTAACCAAGAAAATCCAAGGCGGTATGACCAAAATTGGTATGAAGGATAAAAAATGGGGCGAAATCTTTAATAACGCTATGTTCCTTGGTATGATTTCGGCATTTTTGGGATATGTTTTTTGCGATGTTTCGCTTGCTTTCAAGGGCGATTTTTCGGGTCTTACACCCGTTTGCGTTATGGCGGTTTCGGCAGTTGTTATGGCAATTTGCGGATTGCTCGCTACTAAACTTAAAATTCGTTGGTTAACCGATTATGCCTTACCGTTAAGCCTTATAGCAGGTATGGCAGCGGCCATTCCGTTGGCCGAACTTTTAGGATATGAGGTGATTAAATAATGGCTAAAAAAGAAATGACTTATCTTGAAAGTGTTCATAGAGATGGCAGAATATGGGGAATTGTTCTATGCGTTTTGATTTTTGCTTTCCCAGTTGCCGTTATGTTGATTTTCAATGCTGTTCCTCAGTGGAAACCCTTAATTAATGGACTAATTGCAACTATGCCTATGTATTGGGCTGTTGGACTTATCGAGATTTTTACTTATGTTCCGATGCTTGGTGCAGGAGGCACTTATCTTTCCTTTGTTACAGGAAATATATCAAACCTAAAGCTTCCTTGCGCTATTGATGCAATGGAAAGGGCAGGGGTTAAGGCAAGCAGTGAAGAGGGTGAGATTATCTCAACCATATCTATTGCGGTTTCCAGTATTGTTACAACTGTTATTATAATTTTAGGTGTTATTCTTATCGCTCCTTTAACTCCTATTTTAGAGTCGCCCGTTTTAGAGCCTGCCTTTGATTTGATTTTGCCGGCCCTATTTGGCGGACTTGCTGTTGTTTTTGTTTCTAAGAATGTTAAGCTTTCTATTGCACCAATTATTTTAATGCTTATTCTCTTTATTTCAATCCCTGCACTTAATAAGGGAACTGTTGGAATTATGGTTCCTGTTGGAGTTGTATTCACCGTTTTGGTTGCCAGAATTATGTATAAAAAAGGAATGCTTTAATATGGAATATATCTTATATGGCTTTCTATTGGCATTAGTTATTTTAATAGCCGTTATAATTATAAGAACCTTAAACTTTAAGCCTAAGGCTCAGCCATTAGTCTCTAATGAGGAAATAGATTTCAATAAGGATAAGGCTGTTGAATCTTTGCGAGAGCTTGTTCGTTGCAAGACTGTGTCCTACAGGGATTCATCTCTTGAGGATAACACTGAGTTTGAAAAGCTGATTTCCTTATTGCCAAAGCTTTATCCAAATGTTTTCAAAACCTGTTCTTTTGATATTTTAGAAGATAGGGCATTGCTTTTTGAATGGAAAGGCAAGAATAATGGCGAGCCCGCAGTTTTGATGGCTCATTATGATGTTGTTCCCGTTAATGAAGAACTTTGGGATAAACCGCCTTTTGAGGCTATACTTGAAGATGGCGTTATTTGGGGCAGAGGAACACTTGATACTAAGGTAACCTTTAACGGAGTTTTATTTTCGGCTGAAACCCTAATAGCAGATGGCTTTGTTCCTGAAAATGATATTTATTTTGCTTTTTCGGGAGGCGAGGAGATTAACGGCAAGGGTGCTTCTAATATAGTTGATTATTTAGAGCAAAACGGCATTGTTCCCGCTATGGTAGTTGATGAGGGCGGAGGTGTTGTTGAAAATGTTTTCCCAGGTGTTAGTGAGCCTTGCGCCTTAATCGGTATTGCCGAAAAGGGAATGCTTAATGTTGAATATACCTGTAAATCGGGTGGGGGACATGCTTCAGCTCCAAAACCCCATACCCCCGTTGGTATACTTTCAAAGGCTTGCTGTGATATGGAGAATAATCCCTTTAAGGCTCATTTAACCAAGCCTGTTGCCGAGATGTTTGACACCTTGGGCAGACATTCTAACTTCCTTTATAGAATGATTTTTGCAAATCTTTGGGCATTTAAGGGTATTTTAGACATAATTTGCAAAAAGAGTGGCGGTGAGCTTAATGCCCTTATGAGAACAACCGTTGCATTCACTCAGATGAGCGGAAGTCAGGCCGCAAATGTTATTCCACCAAAGGCTACAATGCTTTCAAATCTCCGCCTT
>CAJGDQ010000183.1 GCA_904502215.1 Clostridiaceae bacterium | reverse complement strand
GCCGATAGAGGTATACACACCTGCGGTGTGATGATATACGTCGCACGAGGCGGCAATGATATGCACGCTATCGCATGATGATATACCAAGCCTATCGGCTTGAATAAAAAATCCTTGTTCCGAAGAACAAGGATTTTTGGTGCGAGTGACGGGACTTGAACCCGTACGTCTGCGACACACGCCCCTCAAACGTGCCTGTCTGCCTATTCCAGCACACTCGCATTTCATATAGCGCTTTTTTATTGCGCCTAAGTATTATATCAAACTGACACACCAATGTCAACAATAAAATTAAAAAAATTTAAAATAAAAAATAAAAATAAACCGCTGTTTAAAAACAGCGGTTTTTATCATTTATAGTAACCACATCGCAACGCCGAAATAAATCATAAGGGAGATGGCGTCAACTATAGTTGTTATAAACGGGCTCGCCATAACGGCGGGGTCGAATCCTATCTTTTTAGCGACTATCGGCAATGCACTACCGAAGAGCTTTGAAACTATAACAGTGAAAGCTAAGGTTAAGCAAACAACTGAAATTTCAATTAGCCACTTGCTATCAAACGAGCTTAACAGCATATGGTCAACAAGCAAAAGCTTTATAAAATTAACAGCAGCCAGAGTTATACTGCACATAAGCGCAACCCTGAGCTCCTTCCATAAAACCTTGAAGAAATCGGCAAACTCGATATCGCCCAAGGAAAGACCACGAATAATGGTAACTGAGGACTGACTGCCGCTGTTACCCGCCGTTCCCATAAGCATAGGAATAAAGGCGATAAGGGCGGGGAGAGCGGTGAGCTTTTCTTCGAAGCTTGAAATAATAGCTCCGGTAAAGGTTGCCGAAAGCATCAAGAGCATAAGCCAAGGTATTCTTGCTTTAAAGGTGCTGAAAACGCTTGTTTTAAAATAGGTTTTATCGGATGGCAAAATAGCTGCCATCTTATCGATATCCTCAGTAGCTTCTTCCTGAATAACGTCAATCGCATCGTCAACCGTGATGATACCAACAAGGCGGTTTTCTTTATCAACAACAGGAAGCGCCATAAGGTCATACTTCTCGAACTGGCCCGCCACCTCTTCCTTATCATCAAGTGTGTTGGCAAATATAATGTTTTCTTCCATTATATCATCAATAACGGTGTCCTGAGAATTTAGAAGAAGGTCCTTAACCGTTACGATACCGATAAGTCTACGGCTTCTATCGGTAACATAACAGGTATAAATGGTTTCGGTATCAGTGCCGATTTTGCGGATGCGTTCAAAAGCATCGCTCACTGTCATATTCTTTTTAAGGTCGATATACTCGGTGGTCATAATGCTTCCCGCACTATCATCAGGGTAGGCAAGAAGCTTGTTAATCATTTTGCGGGTTTCGGCATCGGTTTGCTTTAAAATGCGCTTTGCAACCGAGGCGGGCATTTCATCAATAATATCAACCGCATCGTCCATAAAAAGCTCATCCAAAACTTCTCGAAGCTCGGCATCACTAAAGGCTTCTATCAAAACCTGTTGCATATCGCTTTCGAGGTATGAAAAAACCTCGGCGGCTAATTCTTTTTGCAAAATCCTAAAGATAACGGGAAGCTCTTTTTTTGGTGCTTCTTCAAGAATTTGCGCAATATCGGCGGGATTCATTTCGGAAAGCATACTTCGAAGCTTAGTATATTTCTTTTCTTCAATAAGCTCTAAGATTTCATTTTCCATAATGCATCCCCCTTTAAATACTTTATTTAAATATTATAAAACTTCAAAAAGGTTTTGTCAATCAGTTTTGATATTGAGCAAATGCGCAATTCCCGGGATACTTTCTCCTTGGAAAGATGAGGTGGGGGACATAAGTGCACCTGTTGACATAAAAAGGATGTTTTTAAAGTTTCCATCTTCAAAACGATGCATAATAAAGGAGCATAGCACCGAAGCTGAACAACCGCATCCTGACCCGCCTGCATGAACATCTTGTGCATCGCAGTCGAATATAAGATTGCCGCAGTCGGCGTGGCGACATCTCAAATCATAGCCCTCTTTAAGACATAACTCATAAAGAGCATCAGTGCCAACAGTTCCTAAATCTCCTGTATAAATAACATCATAATCCTCAGGAGAGGTTTTGGTATCCTTAAAAAAGTGTATTAGGGTAGAGGCTGCAGCAGGGG
>CAJGDQ010000182.1 GCA_904502215.1 Clostridiaceae bacterium | reverse complement strand
GGGATTGTGAGAAGAATTGATGATTTAGGCAGGGTTGTTATTCCTAAAGAAATCAGAAGGACACTTCGTATTCGTGAGGGAGAGCCGCTGGATAACTCATTGACACTAGAAGAAAAGTTTGCGATTGCAGTACATAGTATTTTGAAACGATATAAAACACAAGCGAGGTGAATTTTCACCTCGCTTTTGCTATGTCCTAATTTTGATGCATGGTTGATATTATAACAAGATTATGATATAATAAAGAAAAGCATTTTGCGGAGGGGTTCGATGGAAAAGCTATGGTCATTTTTGGAAAACGAGGATGGCACTTTATGTATAACGGGATATAAGGGGACAGACCTCGAAATTACGGTGCCTGCATGTATCGGCAAAAAAGCGGTAAGCTCGATTGGGGAACAGGCTTTTTGTCCCGATAAATCGGGCAGACGAAAGAAATATCGTGTGGTTTTGGCAGACCTTAAAAAGGTTAAGGTTTCCGATGGAATAACCTTTATCGGGGAAAGCGCATTTGCCGGCTGCCCAAAGCTTTCAGAGGTTGTTCTGCCCGAAAGTATTCAAGCCATCAGCAAAAATGCATTTTTTAACTGCAAAAGCCTTAATGCGATAAACCTTCCCTCAAACGTTAGGATTATCGAAGCGTGGACATTTTGCGGCTGCAAGAGTTTACCAAGTGTTTGCATCCCCAATGGGGTCGAGACGGTAGAAGATTATGCATTTTGCGAGTGTGCGAATCTATCGGATATAACAATTCCCGAGGGAGTTAAGAGTATTGGTGTTTGGGCGTTTGTTAACTGCAAAAAGCTTGAGAGCATCGCTTTACCCGAGTCAATAGAAACAATAAAAGCAGGAGCTTTTGGCGGTTGCGAGAGCTTGAAAAATATAAACCTGCCCGAGCAAATGAAAGAGGTTCCACCTTCGGCTTTTTGGAATTGCTATGCCCTTGCAGACAAGGACGGCTTCATTATTTTCGGGGATACCCTGTCGAACTATTGCGGCGATGCGGAGCAGGTCTCTTTGCCCGAGAGAGTTGTCCATATTGGCAAAAATGCCTTCTATGAGTGTTCGGCCGTTAGCGTAACCCTACCCGATAGCGTAGAGACTATCGGCGAGTTTGCTTTTTATTGTTCTAAGAATCTTAAAAGCATCAATATCCCGAACGGTGTTGCCGAAATTGGAAGCCGAGCATTTCATGGCTGTGAGAACTTAACCGATGTCTCTATCGCCAAAGGAGTAGAAAAGATCGGATCTATGAGCTTTGCTTCTTGCAAAAATCTTGAAACTATCGATATTCCAAGTAGTGTTATCGAGATTGGCGAGGGAGCATTTCAGGGCAGCGGAATAGCGAATATAACCTTTCCGAGCACACTCCGGAAAATAGGAAAAGAAGCCTTCCTTAGTTGCGGGAAATTAACCGAGGTGGTTGTTTCAAACGGAGTAACCGAGGTTGGAGAATGGGCTTTTTGGCGTTGCAAAAATCTAAAGAGAGTTGTTCTGCCCGAGGGCATTGGAAGTGTTGGCAGTATGACCTTTTCGGGATGCGAAAACCTTGAGAACGTAATTCTTCCCGCCAGCGTTAAAAGCATCGGCTTTAAAGCCTTTTCTGATTGCGAAAAAATAACCATAACCGCACCAGCGGGCAGTTACGCTGAGCAGTACGCAAAAGAAAATAACATTCCCTTTGTGGTTGAATAAAATTTTATATTAAGTATAAAACTCCTTTGTTTACAGATAATAGAAATGTTATCAAATCAACAAAGGAGTTTTTATATATGAAAGCAACAGGAATTGTGAGAAGAATTGACGACCTTGGAAGGGTTGTTATTCCGAAAGAAATCAGAAGGACACTTCGTATTCGTGAGGGAGACCCTTTGGAAATTTTCACTGCAAGTGATGGTGAGGTTATTTTTAAAAAGTACTCCCCTATGGGTGAAATCTCGCAGTTTTCCGGGCAATATTCAGAGGTACTCAGCAGAACATCCGGGATGCCCGTTCTTATTACCGACCGTGACCACGTGGTTTCCGCCTCGGGAATTGCCAAAAAGGATGTACTTGAAAAGCACATTTCAAGCGAAATGGAAGAACTGATGGAAAACAGAGAAAACTATATTAAGGAAAAAAGCTCGCCTGTGTTCCACCCTATTGATAATACCGAATATAAGGCTGCATTAGCCTTTCCTATTATT
>CAJGDQ010000181.1 GCA_904502215.1 Clostridiaceae bacterium | reverse complement strand
TTGCATATCCTGTATAGATGAAATTATATTTAATACACCAACTATTAATAAAAACCAATTGATAAATATACCACCTAAAATTTGCAAAACTCCTATCACAAGCCAAATAATACCGTTTGTATTAAGTCTTTGAGATAAGGTGTTTAATAATGCGGTGCTATCGAACGACATATCGTTTGCTGTTTGAGTATTCTGTCCTTCAACCGCACAACCGCAACCAACGCAAACTACTGCATCATCTAATAATTCTTTTCCGCAATGAGAACAATATTTCATTTAATCTGCTCCTTAAAATTATAGAGATAAATATGTTATAAATGCAATAAAAGCAACAAATAATACCGATGTCAGTATTGTTGATACGATACCGCAAACATAACCTACCTTCGCCGATGGGCTCATAGTTCCACCGGTTTCTTCTTTGCTAAGATTTGCTAAAACTATTGCAGTTATGCCAAGTGCAAACCAACCTATAAAAAAACTTATGATACCTGTTATTTTAGACCACATAGCAAGCTGTGACTCTGAATCTTCAATAATAGTTTGGGTTGGCTCGACAGTAGGTTGGGAATATGCAAAAGGCTTTTGTCTTTGAGTTTTACAACCACAACTGAGACAAATTACCGCCTCATCAGCAATTTCCTTGCCGCAATATGTGCAAAACCTCATATTACATACCGCCCAAAAGCATTATTAAAGATATACCCCACCAGCATAAACCTATAATGCCGCAAATCAAACCGGTCTTAGCTTGCTTGCACATAATTCCGCCAGTTTCCTGCTTACTTTTATTTGCAAGAATAATTGCGGGTATGCCAAACGGAGCTAAAAGCAAAATACTTAAAATGCCAAAAATTTGCGCAGTTTTAGCACTTTTAGGAACAGCAACCTTAACGGGTGCAGCATCCTTTTTTGCCGAACACCCACAATTAGGGCATACAACCGCCTCTTCCATAATTTCTTTTCCGCATTTTTCACAAAATTTCATAATAATTCCTCCTGAAAAAATCTTTCGCCGTTAATCGACAAAAATAATTATACTCAATCTTTGAGTATTTGTCAATACTCAATATGTGAGTATATTAAAATTAAACCATACTTATTTAGAGGTGGTTACAATGGATTACAGGACACGAATTCGCAATATTAGAGAGGACAGGGATTTAACTCAAGCAGAACTTGGCAGACTTCTGCAAAAATCTCAGCAAGGATACAATCATATTGAAGCAGGCAGAGCAGAACTAAAAATCGAAGATTTAGCTAAGCTTTGCAAATTTTATAATTTGTCTGCCGATTATTTAATCGGATTAATCGATGAACCAAAACCTTTAAAAAAACAAAAGCCGTGAATTTTTCACGGCTTGTTTATTTATAGTTATTTAAATTTCAAACTCCATTTTAACGTGTATAACGCTTTCTTCTAAAAACTCATCTGAAACGGTTTTAAAACCTAGTTTTTCGTAAAATTCAATGGCGCTTTTTTGAGAATTAAGGCATATTTTTTGGCATTTCATATTTTTCTTTATGTCTGCCATAGCTTGGCGCATAATATTCGCACCAAGACCTATACCGTGCGTCATTGACAGCACCCTTCCAATCTTGACGATATTCTTATCGTCATCAGCATAAAAAGCTCGCAGATATGCCAAAACCTTACCATTTTCTTCTATAAAAAAGTGCCTCGCCCTAAAATCTATACCATCCATATCCTGACAGTGCATATTTTGCTCTACTATGAAAATTTCCGAGCGTGCCCTTAAAATTTCATAAAGTTCTTTAAGTGAAAGTTCATTAAAATTTTTAGCAATAAAGTTCATACATACCACCTACCGCATTATAGCATAAAAGCGGAAATAAATCAATGCGAAGCATTGTATGTAATCCGACGAAGTCGGAATGTAATCATTTTCGTAAGAAAATGTATGTAATCAATCCGAAGGAAGAAACATACAAAGCTTATGCTTGATAACATACAGTTCGCAAAGCGAACTGATTACATACGCCTAGCGGCGATTACATACCAATCCTTCGGATTGGATAAAAATAAAGCACTTCCGAAGAAGTGCTTTATTTTTTGGCTCCCCCTGCCCCACTCGAACCAACGGCAAAGATTGATACCCAAAATCGAATATAATGAGATTTTGGGAGAGGAAAAGCAAGTTATATAGTGAAATTTTGCCGAACAGGCAAAATA
>CAJGDQ010000180.1 GCA_904502215.1 Clostridiaceae bacterium | reverse complement strand
AAGCGTTTCCTTGATAAGGTTTGGGCTCTTAGTTCAATTATGACTGATGAAACAGGCTTCCGCAAGGAAATCGAGGCTGAAATGCATAGAACTATCAAAAAGGTTACCGAGGATATCGAAGGCCTTAAGATGAATACAGCAATAGCTGCTCTGATGTCTTTACTTAACAATATTCAGTCAACAGGCAAGATTACTCGTGATGAGTTTAAAACCTTTATAATCCTTCTTAATCCTTTTGCTCCTCATATAACCGAGGAACTTTGGGTTGAAGCAGGCTTTGATGGAATGCTTAATGAGACCGAGTGGCCTAAGTTTGATGAAGCAAAATGTGTTGACTCAACTGTTGAAATAGTTGTTCAGATTAACGGCAAAATCAAGGCAAGAGTTAACATTCCTGCCGATATTTCAGCCGATGATGCAATTGCTCTTGCTAAGGCACAGGAAGGCGTTATTCCTGAAATTGAGGGCAAAAACATCATAAAAGAACTCTATGTTCCCAAAAAATTAGTAAATTTGGTTGTAAAACCTAATTAATTTTAAAAATAATTGTTGCAAATTGCAAAGTTATGTGATAATATAATAAAAGTTATTGTATGGAGGTGAAACAGGTGAGCGCTATTGAAATTATTTTAGGTATTTTTGTTATACTCGTTTCGCTTGTAATAATTGTTGCTATTCTTTTGCAGCCCGGTCGTCGCGCTGGTATTAACGGTGCTATTTCAGGCGGTGCTGATACTTTCCTTTCTAAGAATAAGGCAAGAACATTCGATGCTTTCCTGGCACGTTGGACAAAGTATGTTGCAATACTTTTCTTTATCCTTGCAATTGTTGCAAATATTATCGCTCTTAGAGGATAATTTCTTTATTAAAAATATTAACCCCTGCATTTTGGCGGAGGGAGGGAATGTAAATGAGTCAAGTTAGAATTAAAGAGAATGAATCCCTTGACAACGCTTTGCGCCGTTTTAAGAGACAAACTGCAAAAGACGGTGTAATTCAAGAGGTTCGTAAGAGAGAGCATTATGAAAAGCCCTCAGTAAAGCGTAAAAAGAAGTCGGAAGCTGCTCGTAAAAGAAAGTTCCGCTAATAAGTTTAAAAGCGGTTATTTATTAACCGCTTTTTATTTTGGAGAAATTTATGTTACTTAAACCTAATATAAAACTCGAAAGAGTTACCGATATAACCTTAGAGATTTTAAAAAAATATAATTTAACGGCTTTAATACTTGATGTTGATAACACCTTATCAACCCATCATGGCCATATTTTAACCGATGGACTTACTGAATGGCTGGCGTTTATGCAAGAAAATGGAATAAAACTTATGGTTTTATCTAATTCTAAAGAGGCAAGAGTTAAGCCCTTTGCTGAGAAAATCGGTCTAGATTATATATCTTTAGGGCTGAAACCCTTGCCATTTGGCTTCGTAAGAGCAATTAAGGCGCTTGGCATTAAAAGAAAAAATATCGCCATTGTTGGAGACCAGATTTTCACCGATGTTTTAGGTGGAAATGTTGTTGGCCTCAAAACAATTTTGTTAACACCTATTAAGCTTGAAACAACCTGGGGCTTTAGGTTTAAAAGAAAGATTGAGCGTTTAGTTTTTAAAATATACAAGATAAAGAATACCGAGGTGTAAAATGTCAGCAAAATTTGGCCCTGCGGGCAATTCGGATAGTTTTTCGGCTATGGGATATAAATCTAGCCTTCAGGTTCCTGAATACTTAGTAAAAATGGGGCTTGACTGCTTTGAATATCAATGCGGAAGAGGAGTTAATATAGGTCTGGAAAAGGCTATGGAGCTTGGAAAAATAGCTAAAGAAAAGGGTATATCCCTTTCTCTTCATGCACCTTATTATATCTCTATGTCTTCGGTAGAAGAGGAAAAAAGACTAAATTCCGTTAATTATATCTTAGCCTCAGCTCGTGCTGTTAATGCTATGGGCGGAGATAGAATAGTTGTTCATACAGGCTCTTGCGGTAAAATTTCTCGTGAGGAAGCTTTGAGCCTTGCTATTGATACTATGAAAATTTCTCTTGATGCATTAGATAATGAGGGACTTTCTCATATCCATATTTGCCCTGAAACTATGGGTAAGGTTAATCAACTTGGCACCTTGCAAGAGGTTATGGAGCTTTGCAAAATAGACGAGAGGCTTATACCGTGTATTGATTTTGGCCATCTTAATGCTCGTGATTTAGGTGTTTT
>CAJGDQ010000179.1 GCA_904502215.1 Clostridiaceae bacterium | reverse complement strand
CTTAATGCTATTGACCTTAAAAAATATAATGTTTTCTCAATTATATGCTATCTGGCGCAAGGCTGGTGCATAATCCTTACGGGCAAAACCGCAATAGATGCTATCGGAACAAAGGGTTTCTGGTGGCTGCTTGCAGGTGGAATTGCCTATACGATAGGCGCCGTGCTTTACGGAATTGCAGGCAAGAAAACCGTTCGGTATATGCACTCTATTTTCCATATTTTCGTGGTTTTAGGCTCTTTGCTTCAATTCTTTGCAATTTATTTTTATGTTTTAATATAATGAAAAGAGGTGAGTTCAACTCACCTCTTTTTATTCTTCTATATATTCAATTATATCTTCTATTTTGCAATTTAAGGCCGAACAAAGCTTATCCAACGTTTTAGTTTCTATATTCTCGTTAGCTTTCAAGCGGCGAACGGTTTTGCTATCTATTCCGCTCTTTTCCCTTAAAGAATAGGTTGAAATGCCTTTTTTCTTCATAGTTTCCCAAAGTTTATTAAAAACTATCATATTATCCCCACCTTGACATTATTTATTATGGGGGTTATAATCTCAAATATTAAGGGGATATAATCCCCATATGAGAGGGAAATATGAAAAATAGAACTTGTTGTTTCACAGGGCACAGAAATCTAAACTCAAACACAACTCTACTAAAACAAAAACTCAAACTTCAAATAATAGAATTGATAAAAGATGGATATATCTATTTTGGTGCAGGTGGGGCACGTGGATTTGACACAATTGCCGCCAAAACAATTTTAGAACTAAAATCAATCTATCCAAAGATAAAACTAATTTTAGTTTTACCCTGCCTAAATCAAACAAAAGGTTGGAACAAAAAAGATATTATCGCCTTTGAAGCATTAAAAAGAAAGGCAGATAAAATAAAGCTCTTATCTAAAAATTATTATGATGGTTGTATGCAGGCTAGAAACCGCCATTTAGTAAACAATTCTTCAGTTTGTCTATGCTATTTAGAAAAATCTTACGGCGGAACGTTTTATACCGTAGCCTATGCCAAAAGAAACGGACTAAAAATAATCAATCTTGCCGACTAAATGCACTGCCTTATTTTTTTAAGTGAAGACATAGTTATCTTCAGGCAAACGGTTATTTTTATAAGTGCCGAGAAGAAATATATGAAATAAGAAAGGCCGTCCATTCGAGCATATAATTTCCCAACCGTTACAGTGCTAACCGCCGAGGCGAAGGGATATTCAAGCTCCCCTGCAAAGAAAGGTCCAAAAAGCAAAATAGACGAAGCGAAACATAAAAACAAGGAGAAGAACCCAAGTGTTACTCCGATAGTTATATTTTTTGCACTAACCTTTTCGAAAACGAACAAAAAATAAAAAGGCAAAAGCAAAATTGATAAAAAAGGATTTAAAAAATAGGGTTTTGCATTTTTATAAATTTCTTCAAAGCTTGGAAAGGATATTGAAAGATTATCTAAATCATAATTATTAAACGAAGCCAAAAAGAAAAATATTACTAAAATCAAGGTTGCGCTAAATGCCAAAAGACTGAATTTTAAAAGGTTTTTTTGACTGCGAAAGGCAAAATATATAACAACCCCTAAAAAGACCAATATAATAAGCGGTTTTGAGCTTTTAGGCAGCACCACACCCGAAATAAAAGAAAATGAATTTTCAAAGCTATCGGCAGCAACCCAAAAAGAAAATACAGCAACCGCCAAAAACACTATCGCCTTTAATTTTCGGTGGTTTTCAGTGAAAAACACCTTATAAAAAGGAGCTATAAGACAAAAGCCGAGACTTAATATAAAAACCGCCAAAAAGCCGAAAAGGGTGTTTTCATCGGCAGTTTTATCGGGCAAAAGAATAACTGCGTTGCCGAGGATATAAAGAGCAACAAGGCAAAAGGAATGTATTGTTAAATTCTCTTTCATTTTTATTCTCCCAACTTTCTAAGCTCTGAAAATCTAAATTCCTCTTGTTCTATCATAAAAAACGGAAGTTTTATCTCCTTGCCTCTTTTTCTTAAGGCCTCTATTTCATAAAGCCTGTTTTTAAAATTTTTGCCCTCAAGAGCCTCTTGCTGTTCTATCATTCCAACTATATCATAACCTATTGCAATAGAAGAAACCGCCTCTAAATTTAAAAGAGCCTCGGCATTATCAGTTACTCCTAAAAATACCGAAAGGGTTATTTCCTTTTGCTTTTTGGCATATTCCAAAACCTCTTCAAAATTTAT
>CAJGDQ010000178.1 GCA_904502215.1 Clostridiaceae bacterium | reverse complement strand
TTTCGCAAAATTCGACAAAGTTCGTGTCAAGACTGGAGAACAGTGAATATTAGGACCTACTATTTTTCACTGTTTTTTCTGCATTACTTTTCATCAGAACCTGCAGGAATATCAGATTTTCCTGCCCGATATGTAAATATTATTATCGGCAAACTATTTTATTTTGATATCATTTATATAATTTTGTTAATTAATGGTATCCTTTTTAAAATTAAAACTGCTAAATAAGAAACAAAAAAAACAATTACACAAGAAACTGGAAATGCAATAAATTGATTATACCCTTCTATGCTTATGCTAAAAGCTTTGTTAAAAAGATGAATAAAAAATGGATGAACAAGGTATATTCCCCATGTGCATTTTGAGATTGAATCAACAACCCCGCTTACTTTTACATTATTGAAAAGATTTTTACAAACAATAAATATGACGATGGACATAATAGCAACATATATTGCTGTATAGCTTTGTTTTATATTTATATTAAACAAGAAAATTTCTATTGCCAAGCCAATAATCATTGAAACCAATACCAGAACAGATGGAAGAAATGCTTTTTTTAAAAGGCTATCTTCTAACCTATACAGAACGGCCCCCATCAAAACATAGAAGCAGTAGCCCGACAACGGAAAACTAAAGCCTATATTAAATATTGTGGAAATATCATTAAAAATAATATTGAAAATCCCACAAATCAATGTCAGTATATATAAATTTTTTCTGTTACTACTAACAAACGCACTTAATACTGGAAAAACCAAGTATATACCAATTATAGAATACACATACCACATGTGAGCCCAGAGATTACCTTTGAGTACATCTAAAAACGAATAACCAAAGGCAAGAATCGAAATTCCATTTTCGAAAACACGTTGAATCAAAGCATAAAACCAACCTATTGTAAATAATGTAACAATAAATCTTATTATATATTTTTTTAAGTTATTGTATGTGATATTTGTTTTTAATCCAAGGAAAATATAACCAGATATCATAAAGAATATCGGAACACACCATAAAATACAACTATGCAAAAAATAATATCCTTTGGTTTCAAAGTTTGTTAAGGTTTTTGTGTGTATCATTACAACGGCAACCGCAGCAATTATCCTCAAAAAGATTATAAATGATGCGTTCGCATGTTTTTCTGTTTGACTTTTCATATTTTTTCTCCTTTTCCCAATTATTTTTATATTTGTCTTCTGTTATGAATTCCCGTTAACGCTCCATGAATTGAATTGTCCTTAAATGTACCGAAGGTACAATTTATGAGCCTATGGTTCAATTCGTGCCTAAAGCTATTCATTCCGTTGCCTTGCAACGCTCGTGTCAAGACAGGACTAAAAACTACTTCACAAAAACAATTCCGCAAAGGGGAACATCAACGGCGCAAAGGTCATTTGCAAGTGTACCTTCCGCAATTTTCTCGTCCATGCAGTTTACAACCTTATAGTTTCTACCTTTTAAGTTTTTGAATATCAATTCACCGTGTCTTGTGGCATTTATGGCAATAATCTCTTTTTCGTTGGTGCCGTCTATGAGAAAATCCAATCTTAAAGGCCTGCGTTCTCCTTGTTTCTATACTCGTGATTTTCGTAATAGCCTATTAAAGTACCGTCATCATCACAAAGAGCGACCATATACACATCCTTGTTTTCTCTTTCGTTATGATAATTAGATATTACCACTTTTTAAATTAAAAGTCCAGTCAAAGATAAATTCATTATCTTCCGGTTCCTATATAAACATCCCGATATATCCAAGACACATATTCATCTCTCGTTTTGTTTTCTTGCGACATTAAAAACAGTGACTGTAAAAAACGAGTTTATTACAATCACTGTTCGCAATTTATATATCTTTTTCAAGTTTAAAAATAATGCCATCATTATTCTGCATGGTCATTTTAAGATTGGTTACTTCCGCACCGTAAATATCATATGCCCTATACCCTTCTTTGACGGAAATATTGGCAACTTCTGTTTTCTTGTTATAGTTAATTGCAACAACATAAAGGGAGTTTTCGTCTATTGGGTGTTCTGTAAGGCGTACAAATTTATTGTCGGAATCGCAAATTCTTTCTATATTTGCACTTCGTGCCAATTCTCTGTACACACAGCTGTAATCCATGGCATCATCTTTAAAGAAAGCACCATTTTTATTTGTGAGGTATGCCTCCAAAGGTAAGGTAAGGAAATATACAAAGCCTTTACCATAGGAATGTTTAAA
>CAJGDQ010000177.1 GCA_904502215.1 Clostridiaceae bacterium | reverse complement strand
TCAAGGCCTTGCTTCTTAAGTTCCTCGCAAAGAGAGGCGGTTCTTTTGCATTGCCAAACTATTGCATTATAGATAGGTTTTCCTGTTGTTTTATCCCATATAATTGCAGTTTCTCTCTGATTAGTAATTCCAACTGCTGCAATTTCCTCGGGTTCAGCGCCGATTTTGGCGATAGCCTCGGTCAGTGCTGAATACTGAGCCGAATATATTTCCAAAGGGTCGTGCTCAACATACCCCTCTTTTGGATATATTTGGGTAAATTCGTGCTGACTTATCGAAACGGGAGAGCCATTTTTATCAAAAAGTATAGCTCTTGCACTCGTTGTTCCTTCGTCTAAAGCTAAAATATACTTTTTCATCATTTTAAAATCACTCTCGGCACTCTTTTAGAAATTCCGCAAACAAGCTCGTAATTTATAGTTGAGCAAATTTCAGCAAGAGCTTCAACGGGCAATTCCTTGCCAAAAAGGATAACCTCATCGCCCATTTTAACGTTTTCTATATTGCTTACATCAACGCACATTTGGTCCATACAAACTCTGCCTAAAACTTTTGCCTTTTGGCCGTTTATAAGAACATAAGCCTTGTTTGAAAGAAGCCTTGGATAACCATCGGCATAGCCTGCCGAAACGGTTGCAATTTTCATATCCTTTTCAGCCTTAAAGGTTTTGCCGTAGCTTACAACATCGCCCTTTTTAATTTCCTTAACCATTGAAACAACCGATTTTAAGGTCATAACAGGGATAAGATTTTCTTGCAAATTCAAATCATAAGAGGGGGTAAGACCATAAAGGATAATACCGGGTCGGCATATATCTAAAAGTTTATCACTATCGAAAAGTGTTCCTGCTGAGTTGCAACAATGGCAGTATTCGGGAGATAAACCGCTTTCTGAAAATTTCTTTTTTGCTAAAATAAATCTTGAGAACTGAGCGTTGGTAAAACCGTCCTCTTGTTCAATAGTTCTATCGGCTGAAGAAAAGTGAGTAAAAATCCCTTCAAGATAGAAATTATCAAGTTTTGCAGCTTTTATAGCATCATCAATTTCCTCAAGAGAATCATCTCGGCAGTTAAATCCTAAACGGGACATACCTGTATCAAGCTTTATATGCACTTTTATTTTCAAATTTTTAAGGGCAGCCTCAGCCGATAAGGCTTTAGCATATTCTAAAGAAAAAACGCATTGGGAAATATTATGAGTTTCAAGAAGATAAGCCGCTTCAATAGGGGTATATCCCAAAACTAAAATGGGTTTTGTTATCCCTATTTTTCTAAGCTCTAATGCCTCGTCAATATTAGAAACGGCAAAGCTATCAGCACCTGCCTTATCAAGCACAGGAGCAATATCTTCAACCGAATGACCATAAGCATCGGCTTTAACAACCGCCATAATTTTGGCATTTTCGGCTTTGCTTTTGATTATGTCGAAATTATGTATTAGTGCGGAAAGGTCTATTTCCGCCCAGGTTCTATGCAAAAAATCCATCATTTCAACCCTTCTTTAATTTTTTGCTGAGAGAAGATGCAAAAGGAATAAAAATTATACTTAAAATACCCCAAAAAACCGAATACAAAAGGCAAATCTGACCCAAGATATTAAAGGGCATTTTGCTATAATCCCAAACATTTTTCTTTAAAATGATATTGAAAATTATTCCTAAAATAAATTCAACAGTGGTTATGAAGCAACTTCCAACAAGCCCTTTTAAAAGAATAGATGCCTTATTTAGTTTTTCGCCAATTTTTGCAAAAAACATAAAGCAAATTCCGCCAGCTGAGAGCATAGACCAATGGGTATGACCTCGCCATAAAATTTCAATAAGACCGTAACCCATAGCGCCTATCGAAAAAATAATCATAGAGTTTTTAGCTTTCATAATAATCACCAAAGATTATTATGGGAAAACTTAAACTTTCTATTCTTTAAACATTAAAACGGAAGAGAACAATATCTCCATCGTTCATAACATATTCCTTGCCTTCGCTTCTAACTAAGCCTTTTTCTTTGGCTGTTACCATATTACCGCCGCAGTTCATAAAGTCATCATAAGCTATAACCTCGGCTCTGATGAATCCACGCTCAAAATCAGAATGGATTTTACCGGCAGCTCCGGGAGCCTTGGTGCCTTTGGTGATTGTCCAAGCTCTAACCTCGGGTTTGCCTGCGGTAAGGTATGAGATAAGACCTAAAAGGGAATAGCATTTTTGAATCATTCTATCAAGTCCCGAACGCTCAAGACCAAGCTCTTCAAGGAACATTGCT
>CAJGDQ010000176.1 GCA_904502215.1 Clostridiaceae bacterium | reverse complement strand
ATGATAATCCATAACATTTCGGCTGATATTGAGGAGCTTAAAGAGTTTGTAGGGGTTATAAACCCTGTTTGCATTTTCAGCGACCTTGAAACCCTGAAAGCCCTTGATAAAGAGCCGAAAGAAAAGATATATGTTATGTCAAGAAAGGCCGATATTGAGGGCGAAACCATAGGAGATAGCTTATCAAGTAAAGAACTTTATGCTCTTCTTGATACCGATGGTCTTTCTCTTCCCGAATACCCCTTTTTTGCAGTTGATTTTTGCAAAAGGCTTAATATGGGAACTGCCGATTACTTCGCAATTAAGGACACTTGCGCCGCAATAACATTTAATTGCCAAAATGCCGCCATTATGAACGGAATTGCAAGCCATAAAAAAGGCTTCGGTTCGGTGGCTTTAAGGGCGGTTTTGCAAAAAAATAAGGGCAGGCAGTTTTTGGTTTGCTGCCGAGAAAAAGTTAAAGGTTTTTATAAAAAAAACGGATTTACTCCGCTATATTTTGCAGGATATTGGGTGAAAAATAAGTGAATATTAATAACTTTTTTAACGTTGATAACCGCCTTTTAGAATTTGATGAAAAGGCGCTTGCTCTATCTAAAGAAAGATTCGAAGAAATAGATAAAATAACCGAGTTTTGCCAGCTTAAAGTTCTTTCCTCGTTTATTAAAAACGGGGTTAGCGAGGCATCCTTTTCAGGCTCAACGGGTTATGGCTATGATGATAGAGGAAGAGATATTTTAGATAAAATTATGGCTGACTGTATGGGCGCTGAGGATGCTCTTATCCGCCATAGCTTTGCATCGGGAACTCATACCTTATCGGTTGCCCTTTTTGGTGTTTTAAGACCCGGGGATAAGGTTATTTCGATAACAGGCCGACCTTATGATACCATAACAGGCGTTTTCGGAATTGATGAAAAGGTTGACGGCTCGCTTGCCGATTTCGGCATTGAATACGGCGAGGTGGCTCTTGACAGTAACGGCAAACCCGATATTGAAGCCATAAAAGAAACCCTTAAAAAAGAAAACTGCAAAATGGCTTATATTCAGCGTTCCCGTGGTTACAGCACAAGGCCCAGCCTTACTATTTCCGATATTGAAGAGCTGATAAAGGCGGTTCGTGAGGTTTCCCCCGATAGCATTATAATGGTTGATAACTGCTATGGTGAGTTTGCCGAAACAAAGGAGCCTTGCGATGTTGGTGCCGACCTTATAGCAGGCTCACTCATTAAAAATCCGGGCGGCGGAATTGCTCCCTCGGGCGGATATATCGCAGGCAGACACGACCTTATCGAAAAATGCGCCGCAAGGATGACCTGTGCGGGTGTTGGAAGAGAGGTTGGAGCAACGCTCGGGCATAACAGGGAACTTTATATGGGACTTTTCTCGGCTCCCCACGTTGTTGGCGAGGCTATGAAAACCGCCGTTTATACTGCGGCTCTTTTCTCACTTTTAGGCTTTGAGGTAACCCCTTCGCCCCTCGAAAAAAGAGGAGATATTATTCAATGCGTTATATTAGGCTCGGCAGATGGTCTTATTTCCTTTTGCCAAGGAATGCAAAGCGGAGCGCCTGTTGATTCCTTTGTTATCCCTGAGCCTTGGGATATGCCCGGATATACCGACCCCGTTATTATGGCGGCAGGTGCATTCACCCTCGGCGCTTCAATAGAGCTTTCGGCAGACGGTCCTTTAAGAGAACCATATGCTGCTTGGATGCAGGGCGGTCTTAATTTCCATAGCGCTAAAGCGGGTGTGCTTTTAGCTGCCCAAAAAATGCTCGAAAAGGGCGCAATAAACTTATAGGAGTTATATAATGAAAGAAGTTTTTTCAGGCGAGGTTTTTGAGATTTTGCCAATGCAAAACGGCATAATCTTTTCCTATCTCAAGGATTTCGTTAATGATGATATAGTTGTTGCCTATAAAATGCTTTCCTTTGATACAGGAAAGCTAACCGATATCGCCAAGAATATGTATTTAATAACAAAATTCGGGAGCAACTATAAATCAGCCCTTATGTTTTGCAATAATTATATAATGGTCAAATCCATTCTTTTGCCAAGCGGAAAGGTATTTCTTCTGGACCCTAAGGGCAACGCCCAACTGCTCGATACCGATGGTATGCCTATTTGGACAGGAAACCTTTGCTACCGCCAAAGTGCGCCAAACGATGTTATTCTTCATAACAACGCCCTTTGGGTTTGCTATTCAGAGAAGAATGCCCTTCTTCGCTTCAACCTCGCAACTATGCGAGAGGAGCTTAGAATCGGCGGTAACCGTTCTCCCTTTGATAAGCCTCGTGATTTGTTTTT
>CAJGDQ010000175.1 GCA_904502215.1 Clostridiaceae bacterium | reverse complement strand
CTATCGGCGCTGATTTTAGAGTTTCTAACAACGAAATCGGTAATTCTCGCTTGCATACGGGAAAAATGATTCATCATTTGAGGCACACCGATAACAAGCCCTGTTGTTCTAACGGGGTGAACTGTCATAGTGGCTGAGGGGGCAATATATGATTTCTTGGCCGATACCGCCAAGGGAACGCCTATTGAATGACCGCCGCCTAAAACATAGGAAACAGTCGGCTTTTTCATACCGCTTATAAGCTCGGCCAGTGCCAGCCCTGCTTCAACATCGCCGCCAACCGTGTTAAGAATAACAAGTAAACCCTCAATTTCCTCGCTTTCTTCAATGGCAACAAGTTGAGGAATAACGTGCTCATATTTTGTTGTTTTGCTTTGCTCGGGCAAAACATTATGCCCCTCAATTTCGCCTATAATTGTAAGGCAAAATATCTTATGCTTTCCCTCAAATGCAGTTAGAGAGCCAAGCTCCTTTATTTCTTCAATTTCTTCTTTTCTTTGTTCTTTTTTATCGCTCATTAAAATCACTCCCGAATTAGTATTTTCGGGAAATTTAATTTAATGCAAAAAGCCAAGGCTTGCCTTGGCTTTTTATCATTTTCCTCTAAGCTTATTGATTTTATCTCTGAGCATTGCGGCGTGTTCAAATTCGAGGATTTTTGCCGCTTGTTTCATCTCAAACGTTAGACGTTTAATCTCAGCCTCACGCTCGGTTTTGCTCATCTTGGAAATCGGTTTATCCTTTTCAACCTTTTGTCCGATTTCGATTATATCGTGAACATCCTTGGTTATAGTTTTTGGAATAATTCCGTTTTGTTCGTTATAATGCTGTTGAATACCTCTTCGGCGCTCGGTTTCCCGAATTGCTCGTTCCATTGAGCCCGTAACACTATCGGCATACATTATAACCTCACCCTCGGCGTTTCTGGCGGCTCTGCCGATGGTTTGAACAAGTGAGGTTTCGCTCCTGAGAAAGCCCTCTTTATCGGCATCAAGAATTGCAACCAAAGAAACCTCGGGAATATCAAGGCCCTCTCTTAGAAGGTTTATTCCAACCAAAACATCAAACTCGCCAAGGCGCAAATCTCTTATGATTTGCATACGCTCGATGGTATCAATATCATAGTGCATATATCTAACCTTAATATCCAGGTTTTCAAGATATTCGGTTAAGTCCTCGGCCATTTTTTTGGTAAGGGTTGTAATCAAAACCCTTTCTTTTTTGGCAGTTCTCTCGCTTATTTCGGAAACCAAGTCATCAATTTGCCCCTCGGTTGGTCTAACCGAAATTTTGGGGTCTAAAAGTCCTGTTGGTCTTATAACCTGTTCAGCAATCTGAGCCGAACGCTCCTTTTCAAATTCACCCGGTGTTGCCGAAACAAAAACGGCTTGGTTTATATGCTTATAAAACTCATCAAAGTTAAGAGGGCGGTTATCAAATGCCGATGGCAAGCGAAAACCATACTCAACAAGGTTTTCTTTTCTTGCTCTGTCTCCGCCGAACATACCCCTGACCTGAGGAAGAGTAACATGCGATTCATCAACAAAAAGGATAAAATCCTCGGGGAAATAATCAAGCAGGGTAGAGGGTGTGCTGCCCTTGGGACGCCTTGCCATAACCCTTGAATAGTTTTCAACACCCTTGCAGGTGCCAATCTCTCTTAGCATTTCAATATCGTATTCGGTGCGCTGACGGATGCGTTGAGCCTCAATTAATTGCTCATTATCAATGAAATATTTAACCCTTTCTTCCATTTCTTCCTTGATTTCCTGAAGGGCTTCTTCCATCTTGTCCTGAGGCACAATATAATGTGAAGCAGGGTATATGGCGATATGAGATAAAAGGGATTTAACCTCACCTGTCAGGGTGTTGATTTCGCTTATTCTATCAATCTCATCGCCAAAAAATTCAACCCTTATAGCATTTTCATTCGAATATGCGGGAAAGATTTCAACCGTATCGCCTCTAACTCTAAACTTGTTGCGAATAAAGTTGATATCATTTCTTTCGTATTGCAAATCAACAAGCTTTGCAATAAGCTCGTCCCTTGATTTTTCCATTCCCGTTCTTAAAGAGATTACCATATTTCTGTAATCAATCGGGTTGCCGAGCGAATAAATGCAGGAAACCGAGGCCACGATTATAACATCTCTTCGTTCCGATAAAGCGCAGGTTGCGCTATGGCGAAGCTTGTCAATCTCATCATTTATAGCTGAGTCTTTTTCGATATAGGTATCGGTTCCGGGAAGATAAGCCTCGGGCTGATAATAGTCATAATATGATACAAAATATTCCAACGCATTTTCGGGGAAAAACTCCCTAAATTCAGAGCATAACTGTGCGGCGAGGGTCTTGTTAT
>CAJGDQ010000174.1 GCA_904502215.1 Clostridiaceae bacterium | reverse complement strand
TCGGGATTAACTATATCGCATATTTCTTTTATATCCCCAACATTTTTAGCACCCATTTCGCAAACAAAAAACTGAGTTTGGGGTTTTAATTTTTCACGGATAGTTCTAACAACACCCATAGGGGTATTAAAGCTTTGAGGGGTGCAAACAACATTGTATTTCTCACTTAAAATACGGGTTAAGATAAACTTAGTGGTTGTCTTACCATAGCTTCCTGTAATTCCGATAACCTTTAAGTTTTTATGTTCTTTTAAAATGCGCTTTGCATCTTTAATGTAATATTTGGAAAAAAGCTTTTCGATAGGTAGGGTTACCGCCCAACTAATAAATGCCGAAAGGGGAGATACCAATGAAATCATCATTAAGATACTTCCGCTCATTCTTCCAAAAACAGTTTGCGGATTTAAAGCAAATATTAAAATTAAAATAAAATAAACTACCGAAACTGCAATAAAAAGCCTTTTAACTCTTGCGGTGAAAACAAGCTTTTTGATAGATTTCTTTTGATTTTTTATTGCGATATATATAGTTGCCACTAAAACCAACAAGGTGAAAATCGCAAGAACTATAAACTTCTTGCTAAATGCTAAGATAAAAGAGGCTAAGAAAAATACGAAAATTGAAAAAGGGGTAAAATTTGCCTTTAGCCATTTAAAATATCTTGATGGGAAATATGAGTTTTGCTGAAGCATCTGGAATTGTTTAATAAGTGAAAACAAACCGATAAAGCTTGAGAAAATCAATGATAATAAAAAGAAAAGTTCCAAAATAAAAGCCTCCGTTATTTAATAAAGCTTTGAAGAATAGAGTGAACTAAATATGGTTGCTCTAAGAATGCAAAATGTCCCGCACCTTTGATTTCGCAAAGTCCCGCATCCTTGATTAAGCTTTCAATAATCTTGGCGTCCGATAGAGGAGTGGCGGTATCCTTATCGCCCCAAATTAAAAGAGTAGGACAAGAAATGTTTGGGATAATATCTCTAAGGTCGGTATTAACAAGGCTAACTAATGTTTTGCGAAGCACCTCGGGAGCGGAGTTGTAATCAGCTGAGCCGAAATATCCTCGAGCCTTGTTTAAAAGCGGTTCGCTATGATTTTTAATAACAGGAAGTGTTAAAACCTTTTTTATAGCCTTAAAGCTCTTAGCTTTAGCTTTTTGCTTGAAGCTCTTTTTTGGAATGAGTCCTGCGGCATCAAGCAAAACAATCTTCGGCGGGTTAACCTGTTTTTCGGCAGTCATTTTAAGGGTTACTCTTCCGCCGTGAGAATGACCTATCATAATCGGGTCTTTAAGACCGACCTTTTCCATAAACTCCAAAACAAAATCGCAATAGTCATCCAAAGTCCAAGGCTCGCTCATTGTTTCGCTTTTCCCGCAACCGGGAAAATTAACTGCAACCAAACGGCATCTATCTGCAAGGGCGTTCATAATGCCCTTATATAAATCCATAGATGAAGCCCATCCGTGAAGCAATAAAACGGGTGTCCCTTCGCCTTGCTCGGTGTATTCAATATTAAGTCCCTTAACTTCTAAATTCATATAAATCTCCATTATAATATATAAGTAATTATAATTACTATTTTAACTAATCATAACTATTATAACAAATAATATATAAAAATAGAAGAGTTTTTTTGAAAATTACAAAAAAAGACTCGGCATTAGCCGAGTCTTTAAGTTTATTTAGATGCTTCTATAATTTTTTGAGCTATTTGCTGAGGAACTTCCTCATATCTTGCAAATTCAAGAGAGAAAACTGCAGTTCCCTGAGTAATTGAACGCATAGCGGTTGAGAAATCAGACATTTCGGCAATCGGAACTTCACCGATGATTTCCTGCAGCTTATTCTCAACAGGGTTCATACCGATAATTCTACCTCTGCGCTTATTTATATCGCCGATAACATCGCCGAGCATTTCATCCGGAACAGTTACCTTTAAGGTGCCGATGGGCTATAAAAGAACAGGAGAGGTTTGAGGAATACCCTCTTTGAAAGCAATAGCGGCAGCCATCTTGAAGGACATTTCGGAAGAATCAACAGGGTGATATGAACCGTCTACCAAAACTGCCTTAACACCAACAACGGGATAACCTGCAAGCACGCCCTTAGCGGTGCACTCACGAAGACCCTTTTCAACTGCGGGGAAGAAGTTCTTGGGTACTGCGCCGCCGAAAATCTTCTCCTCAAAAATAAGCTCTTCGCTATCGCAAGGCTCAAATTCAATCCAAACGTCACCGAACTGTCCGTGACCGCCCGACTGTTTCTTATGTCTTCCCTGCGCCTTAACTGCCTTGCGGATGGTCTCACGATAGGCAATCTTCGGCTTTTTAAGTTCAACGTCTGCGCCAAATTTAGCCTTCAGACGGGAAATA
>CAJGDQ010000173.1 GCA_904502215.1 Clostridiaceae bacterium | reverse complement strand
GAAAAGGTTTTAGATATCTTTTTAGGATATTATAAAGAGCATTTTACCGATAAAACAAAAGCTTATGATGGAATTTATGAGTTGATTTCGAATATTAAGAAAATGGGGCTTAAAACCGCCGTTATTTCCAATAAGGCTCATAATATGACCCTTGAGGTTGTTGATAAACTCTTTAAGAATACCTTTGATATAGTTTTCGGCAAAAAGGATTGCTATCCAACAAAGCCCGACCCAAAGCTTACTCTTATTCTTATGGAAGAACTCGGAGTGAAACCTGAAGAATGTGTTTTGGTTGGTGATTCGGGAATGGATGCAAAGGCGGCTGTAAATGCAGGCTGTGTTGGTATCGGAGTTCTTTGGGGCTTTAGAGGAGAAGAGGAGTTAAGGCAAAACGGTGCTTCTTATATTGTTGATAAGCCTTATAAAATAACCGAAATTATAGAGGAATTAAATAATGAGAGTTAAATATACTTCAACAAAGCTTGCTTGTTATGTAGGCTATGTTGTTCAAGCGGTTATAAATAATTTTTTACCGATACTTTTTATTGCTCTTCAAGACGTTTATGGCTTAGGCTATGAAAAGTTGGCAAGGCTTATAATATTTAACTTTGCGGCTCAAATTGTGGTTGATTTTATATCGCCTAGGTTTATAAATACCTTAGGCTACAAAAACTGTGCTGTTATAAGTCAGTTTATGGCGGCGTTAGGTCTAGCCTCTATGTTTCTTTTGCCGCAAATTATGAGCAATACATATTTGGCAATTATCATTTCAATAATCTTTTATGCTGTTGGAAGCGGTATGATGGAGGTTATTATAAGCCCCATTGTTGAAATTTTGCCGGGGGATAATAAATCGGGAAATATGGCTTTTCTTCATTCCTTTTATTGTTGGGGACAGGCTTTTACAGTAGTTGTTACAACTATTTTGATTTTTTTCTTCGGGTTTAATAGATGGAACTTTGTTCCGCTTGTTTGGGCGGTTATTCCGTTTATAAACGCTATTTTCTTTATAAAGGTGCCGATAATAGAGCCTGAAAAAGAAAACAAGATGGATTCTTTTAAGGATTTGGTGAAATCTAAAAGATTTGTTATTTATATGCTTATGATGGTTTGCGGTGGCGCCTGTGAGATTGCTATGGCTGAATGGGCTTCTATGTTTGCCCAAAAGGCTTTGGGCGTTTCTAAAACAATAGGGGATATAACAGGACCTTGTGCATTTGCTATTTGTATGGGTGCGGGTAGAGTTTGGTATTCACTAGTTGCAAAGAAGATTGATTTTAAGAAAACAGTTATTGTTATGAGTTCTCTTTGCTTTTTGTGTTATATAACCGTTGCGGTTTGCCAAATTCCGTTTTTTGCACTTTTAGCTTGCGCTATTTGCGGATTTACCGTTAGCCTTTTTTGGCCGGGAGTTTTATCTGAGGGTGCTAAAGAATTTAAAAGAGGCGGAGCAGTTCTTTATAGCACTTTCGCCCTTTGCGGTGATACTGGCTGCAGCTTAGGTCCTTGGATAGTAGGAATTATTGCCGATAGAACGAATTTGAATTTTGGTTTCGCAGCGGCCTCGGTTTTTCCGATTATAATGATTTTAGCAGCGGTTCTACTTATTAAAAATAAAGATTGCAAAATATAATAAAAACAGTTATATTATATTTAAAGAGGTGTTTGCTTTGAAAAGAGAAGAATATTTAAGCTGGGATGAATATTTTATGGGTGTTGCATCCCTTTCGGCTATGCGCAGTAAAGACCCTTCAACTCAGGTTGGTGCTTGCATAGTTAATGCCGATAAAAGAATTATTTCTATGGGATATAACGGAATGCCCCGCCAATGCAGTGATGATGAGTTTCCTTGGGATAGAGAGGGAAATCCCTTGGATTCCAAATATCTTTTTGTTTGCCATGCTGAGCTTAATGCTATTTTAAATAGCGCAGGTGGTAGCGTCAGGGGTTGCACAGTTTATACAACTCTTTTCCCCTGTAATGAATGCGCTAAGGCTATTATTCAGGCAGGTATTACTGAGGTTGTTTATATGAGCGATAAATATGCAACTACCGATAGCACCTTGGCTGCTAAAAAGATGTTTGATACCGCAGGAGTTACATATCGCCCTTATAATATCGCAAATAAAAGAATAAACATAGAATTATAAAAAGATGCTTCGGCATCTTTTTTTTATTTTAGGTATTGACAACGGAAGGGAAGCATGCTATAATACATTTAACAATTAGGTTAAATGTTAAATGAAAGGAATGAAAATATGTCTCTTCAAAAAACCCTTAAGGCTTTAGCAGACCCAATTAGACGAGAGATTTTAAATATGCTCAAGAAGGGAAGCTTATCAGCAGGCGAAATCTCGGATAAGTTTTCGGTTACGGGAGCCTCAGTTTCCCGTCATTTATCGGT
>CAJGDQ010000172.1 GCA_904502215.1 Clostridiaceae bacterium | reverse complement strand
GTTGCTATTGATGGACCTGCAGGAGCAGGTAAAAGTTCACTTTCAAGACTTGCGGCTAAAAGCCTTGGTTTTATTTATGTTGATACAGGGGCGCTTTATAGAGCGGTTGGTCTTAAGTTTTCTCTTATGGGAGCTGATACCGCCCTCAACTGCGATATAGATGAGATTTTAGCTAAAACTCAGGTTGATATTCGTTTTGTTAATGGTGAGCAGAGGGTTTTTCTTGATGGCAAGGATGTTTCAGATGAAATTAGAACCCCAACTGCTTCGATGATGGCTTCAGCCGTTTCGGCAAAGCCTTCGGTTAGAGCTTTTTTACTTGAAATGCAAAGAAAGTTAGCCAGAGAAAACAATGTTTTGATGGATGGCAGGGACATTGGAACTGTAGTTCTTCCAAATGCAACGGTTAAGATTTATCTAACTGCTTCGGCCAAGGCTAGAGCTGAGAGAAGATATAAGGAGCTTATTGAAAAGGGACAAGAGGTTACCTTCCAAGAGGTTTATGATGATATGGTTCAGCGTGATTATAATGATATGAACCGTGCAACTGCCCCATTAAAACAGGCTGATGATGCTGTTCTTGCTGATACAACCGAATGCAATTTTGAAGAGTCTTTAGAGCTTATTCTTAAAATCGTTAAGGAAGGACTTGAAAAGTAATTGAAGATTACCTTAGCTGAAACTGCAGGTTTTTGCTTCGGCGTTAATCGTGCGGTTAATATGGTATATGAACTTTTAGAAAAAGGCGAAAAGGTTTGCACCTTGGGGCCTATTATTCATAATCCTCAATTAGTTGAGGAATTATCTGAAAAGGGAGTTAGAATTGTTGAAACTCCCGAAGAGGCAAAGGAAGGCGAAACCCTTGTTATTCGCTCTCACGGTGTTACGAGGACGGTTTATGAAAGGGCTCGAGCATTAGGTGTTAAGATTGCCGATGCAACCTGTCCATTTGTTAAGAAAATTCATAATATTGTGGCTGAAAAAAGCAAAGAAGGGTATATAACAATTATAGCCGGCGATGCTTCGCATCAAGAGGTTAAAGGTATTGTTGGGAACTGCTTTGGTGAATGCTATGTGGTTTCGGGGGTTGAAGAACTTAAAGAATTGCTCGAAAATCATAGTAATTTCGACCAAAAATCTTTAATTTTTGTCTCTCAAACTACCTTTAATGCGGAAATTTGGTCAAATTGTCAAAAATTTTTAAAAAAGGTCTATACAAATGCCGAAATTTTTGATACAATATGTAACGCAACTGCAACTCGTCAAAAAGAGGCGGAAGAACTATCAAAAGTGAACGATGCGATTATCGTTATCGGCGGAAGGCATAGTTCTAATACAGCAAAGTTATTTGATGTCTGCTCCTCGTTTTGCGAGAGAACCTATCTTTTAGAAACGGCGGATGAGCTTTCATCCATTGATTTGAAGGTTGATTCTATTGGAGTTGTAGCGGGTGCTTCAACACCTGCGCGGATAATAAAGGAGGTCATTAGAACCATGTCGGAAAATTTACAACCGGTTGAAGAACAGATGGAGGTAAAAGAATCTGTTCAAAAAAGCTTCGAAGAAATGACAGATGAAGAGGCATTCGAAGCTTCCCTCAGCAGCTTAACAGGCGACCAAAAGGTAGAAGGTGTAGTTATTGCTGTTAACCCCACCGAAATTACGGTGGATATCGGCAGAGGAGTTACAGGATATATCAGCGCTGCCGAATATTCTTCTGATCCTGATGCTAAAATTATGGATGAAGTTAAGGTTAATGATAAATTTAATCTTATCATTATGAAAATCAGTGACCAGGAAGGAACCGCAATGCTTTCAAAACGCCGTTATGATGCTATTGCCGGTTGGGATAATATAGTTGCCGCTAAGGAGTCCGGCGAAATCGTTACTGGTTTTGTTAAGGAAATTATCAAGGGCGGCGTTGTTGCTTACACTAACAATATTAGAGTATTTATTCCTGCTTCTCAGGCAACCGCTTCAAGAAACGATTCCTTGGAAGAACTTAAGGGCAAAGAGGTTTCATTCCGTATTATCGAAATAGGAAGAGGCCGTAAAGCTGTTGGTTCTATTCGCAGTGTTCTTCGTGAGCAAAGAAAAGAAGCCGAAAATAAGCTTTGGGCTGAAATTGCTGTTGGCGACCGTTTCACCGGAACAGTTAAGTCCTTAACCAGCTATGGAGCTTTCGTTGATATCGGCGGAGTTGACGGAATGGTTCATATTTCTGAGCTTTCTTGGGCTAGAATCAAGAATCCATCAGAGGTTGTTCTTGTTGGAGATACCGTTGAGGTTTACGTTAAGGCTATTGATGCTGATAAGAAAAAGATTTCTTTGGGCTACAAAAAGCCTGAGGAAAATCCGTGGGTTATTTTTGAGAACAACTATAAGGTTGACGATGTTGTTAAGGTTACCATCG
>CAJGDQ010000171.1 GCA_904502215.1 Clostridiaceae bacterium | reverse complement strand
GCAGCCTCGCTGATATGACCTACCGCATCTCTTTTTGACAGTTCAAATAAAAGTTCTTTAATTTCCATTAAAGCTTATTCACCAATTCTTTAAAATGATTTCCTCTTGCCATAAAGTTTGGATATGCATCAAAGCTCGCACAAGCAGGGCTAAGGGTTACAATATCGCCCTTTTTAGTATTCTTATGAGCCTTGTTAACAGCATCCTCTATATTCTCGCAATGGATAATTTCGGGAGTTCCCTTATAATCAAGGTTTGCCCTAACGGCATCCTCTATCTTTTCGGCGGTATTTCCGCAAAGATAAAGCTTTTCAACCTTTTCTAAGATATAAGGCACCATCGGTTCAAAGGGAATATGCTTATCATATCCGCCCGCAATCAAATGCACCTTTTTATCAAATGCTTTAAGGCCTGCAATAGTTCTTGTTGGAGAAGAGGCGATAGAATCGTTATAATACTTAACTCCGTTTACTTCTTTAACGAACTCAATTCTATGCTCAACGCCTTTAAATTCCTTGGCAACCTTTTTAATGGTATCAACACCGACATATCCCCAAACAGCAGCAATGGCGGTCAGGTAGTTTGCAACGTTATGGTCGCCCAGGATGGTAATATCCTTTTTGTGCATAACAGGAACATCAATTCCTCTATAAGCCATATGGAGATAACCCTTGCTGTCAAGCCAAGCGCCGTTATGAAGCTGACGCTCCATACTAAAGCCTAGGGACTGACCTCTGACAAATTGTCTGAAAGATTCGGTTATATCGTTATCTCTGTTTAAAACTGTTCTTGAAAAGGCATTTTGATGAAGAATAACATTTTTCTTTGCCTCAACATATTCGTCCATACTTTTGTGAACATCAAGATGGTTGGGAGCAACATTGGTAACAACCGCAACATCGGGGCTCTTTCGCATAGAAATAAGCTGGAAAGATGAAAGCTCTGCAACAACAAAATCCTCGGCGGTTATATTCTCAATTTCGGGAAGCAGGGGCTTGCCTATGTTTCCGCCAACGAAAACCTTTTTACCCTCAGCCTCAAGCATTTTGGCAATAAGGGTTGTTGTTGTGGTCTTTCCGTCCGAGCCGGTAACCGCAAAAACGGTTGCAGGGCATAAATCGAAGAAAACCTCCATTTCGCTTGTAACAGCGATACCCTTTTTTCTTGCCGCCTCAAGCTCGGGAAGATTAAAGTTCATACCGGGGGTGCGGAAGATTATATCAACCTCCAAATTATCGAGATATCCCTCGCCCAAGCAAAGCTCGGCGCCCGCCTCTTCGATTTGGTCGGCAATAGGGCCTATAAGCTCTCTTGAACGGCGGTCGCAGGCATAAACCTTTGCACCCTTCGAGAGAAAATCAAGAATGAGCGGTGTGTTAGAAATTCCTATTCCGCACATAGCGATTTTTTTACCCTTTATTTGTTCGAAAAACTTTTTGCAATCCACTAAAAAAGCCCCCTATTAGTGTGACAGGACCCGAACCTGCCACGGTTTCGCTCGCCGACTTTTATATTACGGCTTTGCACTCATTTTTGCAAGGCGTCAGCCTTGCGGCAAATTCCTGCTTCGCCGAATAAAAAATTCGGCGGCAGAAACTCTTCAACCTGCTAAAACATAAAGATTTTGTATGAGACGAAGCCGACAAAACGCAGGAATACCGGCGTATTTCAAGTTTTGAGGCAAAGTATCATCAAAATTTTGTTTTGCAGGCGTGACAGTTTCGGGTCCTGTCACACTATCTATATACATATATATTATACTTAATTAAATGGAAAATATCAACAATAAACTACATAACCGAACGGAAATAAAGTCCTCTTGTGTATTTAAAGTCGCAAGGAGTGGCGAATTTATAGTTTTCTATGATTTTTTGAGCCTCGGTTTTGCTTTCCCTTGTGAAGTAAAGAATATAAAAATCGAAGTTCGATAGGCTATCCTTTTTATCGGCAAGGTAAATAGGAACAGAGTTCAAAAGCTCGCTAAAGCCCATTCTGCAACGAACGGGAAACTCTATTCCCATTCTATCACGTAAAACACCCTTTTTATCACATTCGGCACATTCCTTGCCGTTTTTAATCGGGCAGTTTTTAAAGAGCATAAGGGGGATATTGCCGTATGCAATAATACCCTTTTTTAAACCGAAAAGATTTTTGCTTTCGGCAATGCTAAGCTCAGGGGAAATAACCGCCGATTTTGCGCCGAAAGAAGAAAGCAAGGAAATACTTTCGCTGTTTGTTATGTTAAGGGAGGTATCGGCCATAATCTCAAGCCCTGCCTCTTCTATTATCGGCAATAGGGCGATATTTGGGCAAAGGGCCTTTTTAAAGCCCTTTTCTTTGGCATTTTTAAGCATCTCAAAGATTTTTTCTTCGGATTTTATTCCTCTTGGAATATCGGCAATAAGCTCGCCTGAAAAATCTATCTTCTCGGCTTTTTC
>CAJGDQ010000170.1 GCA_904502215.1 Clostridiaceae bacterium | reverse complement strand
ATTAGGTCCTGTTATAACAAGCGAATTAAAGCTGTTTCCAAGCTCAACCGTTATCGGAACAACCGATTTATAGCTAATTAGCGGATGGCGTGCATTTTTAAGATAAATTTTACCCTTATCATTTATTTCGGGGATAATCGCCTTCATTTTATAGGCTAGCTTTGCTTTAGCGAATATAAGATTTAATATAACTAAAGCATCAAAGGAGCGATTAATACTATCGGCAAAAGAGCCGGCTTCTGCCGATAATTCGGCCAAAATTCTTTCAATTTCTTCCTGTTCACGAAGCCTTAAAACCCTGATTTCATTATTGGTTTCAACAACCGACATAGGCTCAATAAAAATGGTTGAACCCGTTGAAGAGGTATCATGAACGATGCCCGAAATTTGCCCTTTATGTTCTATTTTAAGAGGAACAACAAAGCGACCATCCCTTTGGGTAACAATCGCCTCTTGCAAATATTTAGCCGAAGGTCCTCGCACTATTTTATCAAGAATTTCCCTGATTTTAGCCGATTTTGAAATAATTTTACGGCGAATATCATAAAGAGCGGGTGAAGCGTTATCATTAAGCTCTTCTTCATTTTTGATAGCAAAATTTATCTTATCCTCAAGATATTTATTAGGAACTAACGCCGAAAAAAGATAATCGATATTAGTTTCCCCCATACCTGAGCAGTTTTCTCTCCACTCACAAATTGAGCGAATGGCTCTAAGCGTTTCGGCAACACGGATAAGCTCTGCCATTGAAAGCACAGCCGAGGAGGCCGCCCTTACTAAGCTAGACGAAACATTAGTAGCTCCGCTGAAATTCGGAGCAGTATATTTAGACATAAAGATATAAGCATCATCGGTTTGGCGAAGTGCTTTTTTAACTGCCTCAAAATCAGTTTCAGGCAAAATATTTCTTGCCAATTCAGCCGAATCCGCAATAGTTGTTTCGTTTGCCAAAAGCTCTAAAATTTTATCAAGCTCTAAGGTTTTTAAATATCTTTCGATATTATAACTCATCGTTTACTCCTTTATCGAATTTAAAAATTCTAAGGTTTGAAATTTTTGGTCGGTTTGGGTTTCTAAATATCTCTCGGTTATATCGGATAAAATTTTTGCATCCTCATCGGGAATGGAAAAGGAATATAGCTTGTTTATTTCGGAGAAAACTATATGCCTCATAGCCGAAAGAATGGTTTTATTAATGGCCATATCGCCGTCTCTTAATCCGCATTCCGAACAGGAAAGAGAACCATCTAAGAGGCTAAAATACATAATATCAGTTTCAAACTGAGAACAGTTTTCGCAAGCGATAAGGCTTGGCATATAGCCGTTAGTGGCGGCTATTCTAAGCTCGGTTATCGCCTTAATTAAATAGGGATTTCGCTTTTCTTTTGTTATAAAATGAAGCGAATTTAAAATTAGCTTTAAAAGGTCTGAATTAGCAACCTCGGCCTCGCCGAAAAAGAAACATAGCTCGCAAAAATACTGAGATAAAGAGAGTATTTCCAAATCGCTTCCCATACTAAAAAACTGCGAAATTGCAGTTGCTTCATAAATGCGATTTGTGCCCTTTTTGTTTAAAATTGTGAAGCTCGAATATGTAAGCAGCTTGGTTGCCGCACCCTTTTTTGATTTAATATTCTTAGCACCTGAAGCGAATGCTTTTATAATACCGTGCTCACGAGTAAAGAGAGTAACCAAACGGTCACTCTCCCCCACATTCATTTCCTTTATTACCAAGCCCTCGGTGGTGAACCGTGTCCCTAAATCCGCCATTAATTTCGTTCTCCTTGCAGGAATTTACATATGAGAGATAATCATTAACTTTTCCGCTTTTAATAAAACGAAGCCAATTTTTTTCACTTTCCATACCTAACACTTCCCTTCAAAAATATTGTTTGGAAGTTTATATGGAAATATAAAAGGAAAAATCAGTCAAGTCCGAAGGTATGGATAAGTCCTCGGCGGTTGCGCCAATCCTCCTTAACCTTAACCCATAATTTAACATTAGCCCTAATGCCGAAAAATTCTTCAATATCATGCCTTGCCATTGAGCCAATCTTTTTAAGCATTGCTCCGCCCTTGCCGATAATAATTCCCTTATGGGATTCTCTTTCGCAAATAATGGTAGCTTCAACCTCAACAATAGGCTCACCCGATGCGGTGTCCCTCTCAACAAAGCGCTCAAGGTCAACCGCAATACCGTGCGGCACTTCCTTATCAAGAGTTCTGAGCAGCTTTTCTCTTATCATTTCGGCAACCATAACCTTTTCGGGTTGGTCGGTTACATCTTCTTCGGGAAAATAATGCGGCGATGCCTTTGCAAAGCCCTTTAATTCAGATAATAAAATTTCAACTCCATCGCCCGTTCTGGCAGACAGCGGAACAATCGCCTCAAAGGAGAAAGCATTGTTATATTTTGTTATAATCGAGAATAAATCTTCCTTCTTCTCTAAAAGGTCAATTTTATTTATTACTAAAACCGCCTTGAGCTTTCTTCTCTTTAATTCCTTTATAAGCTCAGCCTCGGCAGGCGGAATTTCATCCTCCT
>CAJGDQ010000169.1 GCA_904502215.1 Clostridiaceae bacterium | reverse complement strand
GTGCCTTTGGTGATTGTCCAAGCTCTAACCTCGGGTTTGCCTGCGGTAAGGTATGAGATAAGACCTAAAAGGGAATAGCATTTTTGAATCATTCTATCAAGTCCCGAACGCTCAAGACCAAGCTCTTCAAGGAACATTGCTTTTTCATCATCCTCAAGGCTTGAAATTTCAGCCTCTAAAGCGGCGCAAATCGGGAGAATTTCAGCCTTTTCACGCTCGGCAATTTCCTTAACCTTATTATAATTTGCATTATCATCAATACCTTTTGAGAAATCATCCTCACTCATATTGCAGGCATAGATAACAGGCTTTGCCGAAAGAAGAGCAGTTGTGTTTATAATATCGGTTTCGCTCTCATCCAAAATTTCAACCGAGCGAGCGGGGAGTCCGTTTTCAAGGTGAGCCATAAGTCGTTTTAGGAAATCAACCTCGCCCTGCATTTTCTTATCGCCCTTTAAGGCCTTTGTTGCCTTATCAAGTCTTCTTTGAACCATCTCAATATCTGAGAATATAAGCTCAAGGTTGATGGTTTCGATATCTCTTTCGGGGTCAACCGAGCCTTCAACGTGGATAATATCATCACTCTCAAAGCAACGAACAACGTGAACTATGGCATCAACCTCACGAATGTTACTGAGGAATTTATTACCAAGACCTTCACCCTTAGAAGCGCCTTTAACAAGACCTGCAATATCAACAAATTCGATAACAGCAGGGGTGAATTTATCGGGATTATAAATTTCGGCCAGCTTTTCGAGTCTTTCATCGGGAACACTAACCATACCAACATTTGGCTCAATGGTGCAAAAAGGATAGTTTGCCGATTGAGCGCCTGCGTTTGTTATTGCGTTAAAAAGGGTCGATTTACCAACGTTAGGAAGACCCACCATACCAAGTTTCATAAATTTTTCTCGTCCTTTAAATTTAATTTTGCACAACATTCATTGTAATGGGATAGGACAAATTTTTGCTAAAAATTTGTCGCAAAATCAAAGAATCTTCGGCGAAACAATTTTGTTTCGCTTAACCTATTCCACTATTATAAGCCTTTTGCGCCGCTTTATCAAGGAAAAACTTAAAATTTATTGCTTTTTTAAATAAAATATATTATAATTTATCTTGTATAATTGTAACTCTTTTTAGGAGGAATTAAGTTGAAGTCAAAATATAAGGTTTCTCTCGATAAAATTATAAAGGAATTTTCCTTAGAAACGATTAACCCTGTGGCACCGGGGGAAGAGGTGTTTGTCAGTTCGGCTGAGGTTAACCGCCCCGGACTTCAAATGGCTGGTTATTTTGAGTTTTTTGACCCCGACCGTATTCAGATTATAGGCAAAAACGAGGAGAGCTTTTTAAGAAGATTCACTGAGGAAAAAGCGGCTGATAGATTAGATGATTTCTTTTCTAAAAAGCCGGTTGCGGTTGTTATTTGCCGCAATTTAGAGGTTAGTGATATTTATGAAGCGGCAGCTAAGAAATATGGGGTTCCGCTATATAGAAGCTCAGAGTCAACCTCGGCTTTCACTTCGGCTCTTATTGCCTTCTTGAACCTTCATTTAGCTCCAAGAATTACAAGGCATGGAGTTTTAGTTGAGGTTTACGGTGAGGGTATTCTACTGCTCGGCGAGAGCGGTGTTGGTAAGAGCGAAACCGCTATTGAGCTTGTTAAGAGGGGACATAGACTTATAGCCGATGATGCGGTTGAAATCAGAAGAGTTTCGAGTAAATCTCTTGTAGGTTCTGCACCTGATAACATAAGGCATTTTATAGAACTTCGAGGAATAGGAATAATAAATGCAAGCCGTATATTTGGTGCAGGTGCAGTTAAGCTTACCGAGAAAATAGATTTGGTTATCAATATCGAGCAATGGGATGTTAATAAAACTTACGATAGAATGGGTCTTGAAAATCAAACAACCGAGATTTTAGACCTTCAAATCCCATCGCTTACAATTCCGGTTAAGCCCGGAAGAAACTTAGCGGTTATTATCGAGGTTGCGGCTATGAATAACCGCCAAAAGAAGCTTGGTTATAACGCTGCTGAGGATTTACTCAGAAAACTTGGTATGACCGATGATGAGGCGGCAACCGAAAGCACAACAGTTAATCCCTTTTAAGGAGTAAAAGTTATGGATTTTAGCGCATTTGTTTCTTTTTGCGAGGATGAAAAAATTGAATACAAACAGCAAGAGCCTATGCGCTTTTATACAAGCTTTAAGATAGGCGGTCCTGCAAGGGTTATGGTTTTTCCTGAGAATGAGGAAGAACTTATAAAAACTCTTAAAAAAATCAATTTATTAAATCTTCCTATTTTCATTTTAGGAAAAGGCTCTAATCTTTTGGTTTCGGATGAGGGTATCGAAAGGATTGTTATAAATCTTTCAAACCTTAGTGAAATTATTATGGTTGATGGAAAAATCAAGGCGGGAGCAGGAGCATCTCTTGCGGCAGTTTGCAATAAAGCCTTAAGTGAAGATTTAACAGGACTTGAATTTGCTTTTGGAATCCCTGGTGGTGTTGGCGGCGCTCTTTTTATGAATGCGGGAGCTTATGGCGGCGAGATGGCTCAGGTTGTTGAAAGAGCTGAGTATATAACCCT
>CAJGDQ010000168.1 GCA_904502215.1 Clostridiaceae bacterium | reverse complement strand
CTATCAATATCAACACCAAGGTTTGCGGCATAAACGGGGTCGAGCGCATGCTCAACATCGATAAATGCGGCAGTGCCCCCTGCCTTTTGAGCCTCAGCAACACAATGAAGTGCAACGGTTGTTTTACCCGAGGACTCAGGTCCATAAATCTCAACAATTCTTCCCTTAGGAATACCGCCTATACCAAGAGCAATATCCAGAGTTAGCGAGCCTGTTTTGATATGCTCAACATTCATAGCGGCATTTTCGCCAAGACGCATAACTGCACCCTTGCCGAATTTCTTTTCTATTTGCTCCATCGCAGTTTTCAGAGCCTTTTGCTTCTCGGCTTCCTCTTCAATTCTAACTGCTGTTTTGCTGTTTTGAACCTTACCTGCCATTTTATTTTCCTCCTATATTTGCAATAACTACTCTTTCGATAGAGTTTAAATCCTTTTTAACTGTTATGTTTTTAAACCCTGCAGCCTCCAAAAGCTTTGCAACCCTTTCGCTTTGGTTGATACCAACCTCAAAAGCGATAGCGCCATTTTCTTTAAGGCTATCCTTATAGTTATTTATTATCGCCTTATAAAACTGCATACCGTTTTCCTCAGCCAAGAGAGCCGTTTCAGGCTCAAACTTGGTCTCGGGTGAGATTTCTTCCATCTCATTTTGAGGTATATAAGGCGGATTACTTACTATGATATCAAACTTCCTGTCCGAAAAAGCGGACTCAAATATATCGCCTTTTCGAATTTCGGCATTTGAAACCGAGTTTCTATCTATATTCCTTTTAGCATAGCGAATGGCCTCATCGAACTTTTCAACCATTAAAACATTGGAACTTTCCATTTCTTTTGCAAGGGTTATTCCAATGCAACCGCTTCCTGCACATAAATCAAGAATTTCAGGGTTTTGCTTTTCCTTTAAAAATTCCAAAGCCGCCTCAATCAAGGTTTCGGTATCGGCTCTTGGCACTAAAACACCCGGTCCTACATAGAAAGGTCTGCCATAAAAATCCCATTCACCGAAAATATATTGAAGAGGATATCTAATCTCCCTTTGTCGAAGCAGAGCGGTTAAATTGTTCTCTTGGAATAAACTCAGTTTGTTATTATACTGGGTTAAAATTTGAGTAGCAGAAAGACCTGTTATATGTTTTATAATTTGCTTTGCCTCAAAAACATAATCCTCTATTCCTGCCGCCTGTAATTTCTTTTTAACCTCGTTATAGGCTTCAAAAATTGTCATCATTATTTCCTTCCGAATCTATACTGCGGTCAACATCGGGTATACTCGGCTCGCAAGCCTTAAGAGCCGCAACAGCAATTTCTATCATATCCTCGGTTGGCTCCTTGGTTGTTATCCTTTGAAGCCAAAGACCGGGGGCCGAAATAATGCGGGTTATAACATTATCATATCTTCCGCAAATTTTAAGCACTTCGTAACCCACGCCGCAGGTTAAGGGCACCAACAATATCTTTATAACAACCCAAAGCCAATAAATGCAATAAACCTCGGGAAAGATTATTTGAACAATTGTTGATAAAATAACACTTACCAAAATCATAAGTATCATAAAAGAGGTTCCGCAACGGGGATGAAAACGACTTTGCTTTTTGATATTTTCTGTTGTTAGCTCTAATCCCTTTTCGTAGCAAAAGATGGTTTTATGCTCAGCGCCGTGATACATAAAGACCCTCTTTATATCACTCATAAATGAAACAAGCCATACATAAAGAACAAAAACCGAAAGCTTTAAGGCTTGCTCAATTCCCGAGCGCAAAAGCTTTGGAAACTCGGTTTTAAATAAAAACTCAAGTCCGCCAACAAAGAGGCGAGGCAAGAACATAAAAAGCACAACCGCAAGGGCCACTCCCAAAACAGTTCCGATAACCATAACTATATTAAGAAGAGCGCTGTTATCCTTTTTTTCTTCTCCCTCTTCCTCTAAATCGGCAAAGCCCGATTTATCGGCCGAAAGCATCATAGCCTTATAGCCCTGAATCATAGATTCAGCAAAGCCAACAACTCCCCTTATAACAGGCAGTCCTAAAATTTTATATTTATCCTTTAAGCTTTTTTGCTCAAGATAGGTTATATCTATCGTCTTTTCGGGGGTTCTAACTGCAAGAGCCGTTTTCTCAGGACTCTTCATTAAAATTCCCTCTATAAGCGCCTGACCGCCTATTGAAGTGTATTTACTCATTTTCTATCTCCTCAGGCTCAAAAATCGGCAAAACTATGGTTGCCTTTGTTCCAACACCTTCGGTGCTTTCGATAAACAAAAGTCCCTTATGCTGTTTTATGATTTCATCCGCAACGGCAAGGCCTATGCCCGAGCCACGAACGGTTTTATTTGCTTTATAGAATTTTTCTTTAACTCTATCAAGGTCCTGAGCGGGAATACCAACACCGGTATCGCTAACCTCAATTCTAACGCAGGCCTCTTCTTTAATCTGATTTATAAGCACCTGCCCGCCGCTCTCGGTATACTTAACCGCATTGTCAATTATATTAATGAAAACCTGTTTAATACGGTTCATATCACCCATAACCTCAATTTCCTCGGCAGGCGGGGTGAATATAAGCTCTATTCCCTGCTTCTTGGAAAGCTCGGCATACATAGAAACCGATTCTTCCAAAAGG
>CAJGDQ010000167.1 GCA_904502215.1 Clostridiaceae bacterium | reverse complement strand
TAAAATATCCTTAATAATGAGTGTCTATAACGGAGAGGATTATTTGGCAGAAACCATAGACAGCGTATTAAGCCAAACCTTTACTGAATGGGAGTTTATTATTATAAACGATTGTTCTACCGATAAAACGTCTCAGATGTTAGAAGAATACGCGGCTAAAGACAACAGAATTAAAGTACATACAAACGAAAATAATTTAAGACTGCCGTCTTCCTTAAATAAGGCTTTATCTTTAGCTGTGGGCAAATATATTGCCAGAATGGATGCAGATGACATCTGTATGCCCGACAGACTTCAAAAGCAGTATGATTTTATGGAAGCAAATCCACATATAGACTTGTCTTCTTGTCGATTTATGACACTTAAAAACGGTGTTTATTCTTCAGGTGGATGTGGCGGTAGAGATGATGATAATTCTATTAAAGCTCTGCTCTTAGTTACAAACCCCATTCTTCATCCGGGTATTATCGCTAAAGCTGACGTGATAAAAGAATTATCTTATGATAAAAACTTCACTTGTACAGAGGATATGGAGCTTTGGACAAGGTTTGTTCTTAATAACAAAAAAATTGAGATTTTATCCGAATATCTCATGATATATAGGCTCCACGATAAACAGATAACCGAAACTACTTTGGATAAACAAAGGAATGAGGTTATCAAAATTCAAAAGACCTATCTATCAAAACTTTTAAAACCCATGAATGATGCACAAGAGGAGTTTTATATTAACGGAATTTATTTTAGAAACAATGCCAATATCTCAAAATTCATTGAGTTTTACAAATGGGCAAATTCAGTTAACAATAAAACCGATAATCTTGATAAAGAAGCCTTAAATTATGCTTTCCTTGAAATTTTAGCGGAATATAAAAGAAAAGGAATTTCGAAGTTAGAGCTTATTAAAGGTATGTGGCATTTTAATATGTCGTTTCTTATAAAAGAACTTATTGCGCGTAAGAAAAGAGCAAGAGCAGACGGAATAAAATGTATTAAAGCAGCTGAGAGTATAGGGCTTGAATTGTCTGGGGGAACACCTGAATTTCCATTTTTTAAGAAAAAATAAGCGGGAGTTAAAGTATGCACATTTTCGAAAATCCATACATATTAATAGCAACGTTGGCTATTGGTGTGGTTATATTGGTGTCAATCGGCATTTGTTTTGCTGTAAGAGGCATAAAAGTTGCTAACGGACAAACCAATAATTCTTTTACATCTATAAGCTATTTAGAACGTAGATTTAACAAAACAGGGAAATCGCGTATAAGTAGATTGGTTTTATATATTAATATTTCTGCCGATAGTATGAACATTTCACATTCCGAACAGAAACTGTTTTTAGAAATAAAAAATAAATTGCTTGATGTTTTTTCCGACGGCAAGGAGTCCTTTGTTGCGGCTTATGATAATAAAAACTATATTGTTCTTGCAAGCTTGAATATGAAAACTATAAGGGAAAAAACGGAATCATGTTTAAATGATATAAATAAGATTCTGTTGAAGCATAGCGCTTTAAATATTGTACGCGCTACAATAGGTGTTTTTGATTCGAGCCGTATACAGTTGACCTTTGATAACGCTGTAGGTCGTGCAAAACAAGCCTGCACGCTTGCAAAAATTCAAAAGAATTCATATGCCGAATGGACCGCAAGTGACGGTAATGCACTTGAAAAAAAGATAAAAATAGAAAACAATATTGAAAAAGAAATTGACAATAATCGCTTTTTTCTTGAATATCAACCTGTTTTAGATGCAAAGACAAAGAAAATTATCGGTGCAGAGGTTTTGTCCCGTCTGAATTCGGAAAATGATGGTGTTTTACTTCCAAAGAGTTTCTTGTCGGCTGTTAATTCGGTTGGAATAAATGAAAAGTTTGATTATTATATTTTTGAGAAAAACTGCAAGTGGATTTCTAACGATAAAAACCAAAGAGAAGGATATAAATATACAATAAACTTCTCTCGTTCAACAATTAGCGAGCCTGAATTCGTTGAAAAAATCACAAGTATTGCAGAAAAATATGACCTTAAATTTTCTTGTTTAGCCGTAGAAATTTTGGAGGACAAAAATATTACAGGCGAAGCAAAACAACAGATGATTGATAACCTATCGCTTCTTAAAGAAAGAGGTGTATCTATTCTGCTTGATGACTTTGGAAGTGGCTATACAACCTTTGGTGATTTGCAGAACCTTGATATTTCTATCATAAAAATAGATATATCAATAACTCAAAATTCTGTTACCGAAACAGGCTTCAAAATCCTTAAAAACATTATCCAAACCGCTAAGGATATTGGTTATAAAACTCTGTGCGAAGGGATAGAAACCAAGGAACAAGAAGATGCGGTGATTGAGGCGGGTTGTGACCTTCTTCAAGGATTTTATTACTATAAACCCATGTCGGTTGCAACGCTTGAAAATTTGTTTGATAACGCTAAGGGAGGGAATTAAATGCTGTCTGTAGTTATTCCTGCATATAATGAGGAATTAATGATTGAAAAAGCTTATTTTACAATTTCAGATATTTTGAAAAATGCAGATATAGAGAACGAGATTATTTTTGTTGATGACGGTTCTTCCGATAATACTTATGAAAGAATCAAAACTTTAGCCGATAAAGAGTCAAACATAAGCGGACT
>CAJGDQ010000166.1 GCA_904502215.1 Clostridiaceae bacterium | reverse complement strand
TTGACAGAGGACCATCCGCTTCAATGTCGATTTTTCGGCAATGAACCCACTTGGAAGAGGTCCAAGTGAAATCAAATGCTCATATATTTTAGCACAACGCCCCCAAAAAAGCAAGCATTATTTTCATTATTTCCGCCTTTTTTATGCGGCATACAACTTGTAGGGTTAGAGGATATTTGCACCCCGAAATATAGTGATATTATTTAACCAAAATTCCGCCATCGCTTTTGAGGAGGATTAAAACATCCTCTTCTTTTAGATTTGAGGCGTTTATATATATAAGAATTTCCTGTCCGTCAGGGGCTTGGCAAGCAAATTCATAGCAACGCACCTCGCCGCCTGAGTTTGTTGGAATAAGAGCTAAGGCTCGGCTTTTAATAGTTAAGCTTTTGGCTATCATTTCTTCGGCTTCAATGGCGGTGTGTTCGGGAGTTTCAAAGGCTCGCTCGGTATGGTTTGCGATAAAACCGCTTGCCTCATAGAGCATAACCTCTCCGTTATCAAGGGCAATTCCAACCTTTATAAGGTCGGTATAGCAAATGGTTTCGCCATCTAAAAAGGCAAAGTTTATAACAACTATTCCCTCGCTAATCATATAATAGGTTTCGTTCATACCCGATTTGCCAATTCTATCAAGATAGCGTTTTGCTTTTTCAAGTGCTTGTTCATAGCTTAGAAGATGGTTTCCAACCTCTCGTTCCTTTCGCATATAAACCGCCTCGCCGCCTGCCTTACTAACCGAAATGTAAAGACCGTTTCCTTTAAATCTATATGCGGGGATATTGCCCGCAACAAAGCCATCAAAGGATAAATCCTTTTCCTTAACCTCGGCAGTTTTTGCGGCCGATTGGAGAGCCTCATTTTCTGAAACGCTTTCGGCATTTTTGAGAAGCGAAGGCTCTTTTTTTAGGATATGGTCGGAATAGGGGCCATCGTAGATAAGGGTTGGATAATCGGACAGTTCGTCCTCAATTCCCGAAAGGGCGGCGGATAGAGTATCGCCTTCGATTTCATTTTCAAGCTTTTTATCGAGCTCTTTTGCCCAATAATCAGTATTGTTATATGAAATTTGGCTATCGCTAACGAGGTTTGAAATCTTGCTTGCGGTGTCGCTCAAAAGGGAGATGTTATCGGTTTGCTCGGTCGAGATTTCATTACCGCTAATCACCGATTTTGAAACCGAGAGAGCAAAATTTCCAACCTGAGATAAAAAGCGGTTTAAAACGGTTAGCTCCTCATTTGAGGGCAGAGAAGATAACGCTGTTTTTGAAAGCTCGGACTCGGCTAAAAGCTTTGCGGCAAATTGGCTTATTTGCTCGGGCGAAGAAACATATTTTGCTTTATTAAGCGTTAGCGAAATATTGTTAACGGCACTCGAGAAATCATCAAGGCTTCTTGAATAGCTGTTTTGAAGCTCTAGCTTAAATCTCCTATTTTCATCAAGGGTTTTAAATATTAAACCTATAGAAATAATAACTGCGGCAAGGCTGAAGCTAATTATTCTGACTGCAACTTTTGTTTTCATAAATTTTCCTCCGTTTCAGGTTATATTATTGGCAAAAGTCGGTATTTTTATGTAAAGGAAAGGAATAATAACCTAAAAGGAGAGGATTAAATGTCAGGACAAACCTCGGATTATAATGCAATCTATCTTTCGGGAAGTTTAGAAAAAGATATTGAGCTTTTTAAAGAAATCTTTAAAAACGATATTATTTTAAGGGTTAAAAAAATAAAATCAAGAAACAAGGTGGCGTTTGATTGCGCCCTGATTTATATGGACGGTATGGTTGATTCTGAGCAGTTAAACGATGCCGTTATAAAGCCTCTTTTGGTTTCAAATCCAATAATGGATAGTGAAAGCCTTGCCGAATATATAGAAACTCAGGTGCTTTTTGCAAGGGATGTTAAGAGAGCGGAAAATGTTGCAAAAATGATAGAGGGTATTTTATACGGCGAGGCGCTGATTTTAACCGATAATGTTACCATAGGTCTTATGGTGGATGTTAAGGGCTGGCGAACAAGGGGTATTAAAGAGCCCGAGGATGAGAAGGTTCTAAAAGGGCCTCGAGAGGGCTTTGAGGAAGCGGCACTTTTAAATGTTGCAATGCTTAGAAGAAAGCTCCAAACACCAGATTTTTGCTGTGAAATGCTTCGTGTTGGCAGAAGAACGGGAACGATGGTTTTTGTTTGCTATTTAGGCTCTCTTGCTGATAAGAAAACAACCGAGGAGATAAAGAAGAGAATCAAAAAAATAGATATAGATGGAATCTTAGACTCCAACTATATCGCCGAGCAAATAAGGGATAACAAATTTTCGGTTTTTAAAACGAGCGGAACGAGTGAACGCCCCGATGTTGTTGCCTCAAAGCTACTTGAAGGCAGAATTGCCGTTATTGTTGACGGAACTCCTGTTGTTTTAACTCTGCCTTTTCTTTTTTCGGAAAACTTTCAGGCGGATGAGGATTATTATCTTAACTTTTTGGTTAGCAGTTGGGGTAGAATATTAAGATATATCAGTTTCTTTTTGAGTATTAGTGTTCCGGGGATTTTCATAGCCCTTTCAACCTTTCATAAGGAGCTGCTGCCAACCTCGCTTGCTATTGCGGTTGCCGAGCAAAGAGGGGGAGTGCCTTTTTCGCCCTTT
>CAJGDQ010000165.1 GCA_904502215.1 Clostridiaceae bacterium | reverse complement strand
TTTTTTTGCAACTTAAAATTCAAAATGGAATAGTTGAATTATCGGGAGAGCCAATTTTAAAGCAAATAGATTTTGAAATAACCGATAACAGTAGAATTGCTGTTGTTGGCCGTAACGGTTGCGGGAAAACAACCCTTTTAAAGCTTATTTCGGGTGAATATTCTATTTCAAAACTTGATAGCGATAACGAGTCCTTTTTTATAGTTTCGGGAAGTCCTAAAATCGGCGTTTTATCTCAAATGACATTTGAGGATGAAAATAGAACTCTGATTGAGGAAATAAGAGGCGCATATTCCGAGATTTTGAATATAAAAGAAAAACTCGATTTAGCTCAGGAAAAAATGGAATCAGAGAGAACTGCCCAAAGCGCCGAGGAATATACCAATCTTTTAGATACCTTTAATAACCTTGGAGGTTTCTATTTTGAAAAGGAATATGAGGCGGCAATTAAACATTTCGGATTTTCGGATATTGAGAAAAACAAGCCTTTAACAGAGTTTTCGGGAGGGCAGAGAACAAAAATTGCTTTTCTTAAATTACTCCTTTCAAAGCCCGATATATTGTTGTTAGACGAGCCAACCAACCATCTTGATATTGAGGCAGTTGAATGGCTTGAGGGATATTTAAAGGAATATAAAAAGGCTTTTGTTGTTGTATCCCACGATAGAATGTTCCTTGATAATATAGCACAAACAGTTTATGAAATCGAAAACGGAAAAACTTATAAATATAACGGAAACTATTCCAAATTTATTGAGGATAAAAAGATTTTTCGAGAGCAGCAGAAAAGAGAATATATTGCTCAGCAGAAAGAGATTGAGCGTCTTGAAAATTTGGTTGATAGGTTTAGGTATAAGGCAACTAAGGCTTCAATGGCTCAAAGCAAGCTTAAACAAATTGAGAAAATAGATTTAATTGATGCTCCCGAAAATGAGGATAGAAGAAAATTTAAGGCATATTTTGAGCCCGATGATTTAGGGGTTAAGGATATGCTATCGGTTAAGGATTTGGCGGTTGGGTATGATAGGGTGCTTTCAACTATAAATCTCGAAGTTAAAAAAGGCGATAGAATAGGAATTATCGGCGGTAATGGTCTCGGTAAATCAACCTTTATCAAAACCCTTATGAATTTAGTTCCTGCAATTTCGGGTGAGTTTAAATTTGCTCCGAGAGCCGGTGTTGGATATTTCGACCAGCAAATGGCGGAATATAGAAGCGAAGATACGGTTTTGGATGATTTTTTAAAGTCTTTTCCAAGCCTTACCGAGTTTGAGGCCAGAAGTGCATTGGCGGCATTTTTGTTTAGCGGTGAGGATGTTTTCAAAACTGTTAATATGCTTTCGGGCGGCGAAAGGGTTAGACTTGCTCTTTGCAAAATCTTTAAGAAAAAGCCTAATTTTCTAATTCTTGATGAGCCTACTAACCATATGGATATTATTGGCAAGGAAACCCTTGAGGATATGCTGTTAGAATATAAGGGAACCTTAATATTCGTATCTCACGATAGATATTTCATAAAGAAAATTGCTCAAAAGGTTTTATCTTTTAATGAAACCGAGGTTAAGCTTTTTGATTTCGGTTATGAAGAATATCTTGAAAGTCTTAAAAATGAAAAAACTGCCGAGACCCAAATTGCTCCTAAGAAAGAGAAAAAGACATATACCACTCCTTTAAAAGAAAAAGCCAAAAGGGAGAAGGCTATCAAAAAGGCTGAGGAAAGGATTGCTTTTTTGGAAGAAGAGATTTCTAAAACTCAGGAAGAATTATCAAAAGAAGATGTTGTTTCGGATTATATAAAATTATCCGAGCTTCAAGAGGTTTTAGAAAAATTGGAAACCGAACTCGAAAAAACCTTAGAAGAATGGGAAGAACTTTCTCTTCAGTCTCTTGACAGTTAGAGTTGTATTTGATAGAATAAATTTGCTTAATAAAAAAAGCTAACGGTATCTTTTTTAAGATTCAAATTGGAATAGAGGTGCAAATCCTCTGCGAACTCGTCGCCGTAATTTGCTTAAATCTTGTATTGGCCACTGCATTAATTTGTGGGAAGGCGCAAGAGGGGAGAACCCGAACTCTCCGCAATAAGTCGGAATACTCGCCGTTAGTTGTTGGTGCAAAAGAGCCACGAGTAATTGGCGGTCTGCGCAAAACAGCCTCTTTGTATTGGGAGGCTTATATGCTCATACTTCTCCTTTTGTATTGACTATTAAGACACAATACAAAAGGAGTTTTAATTTATGAAAAACAAAAAACTGATTATCTCGCTATCAATAATTTTGGTAGCAATTATTGCGGTGTTTGCTGCAGTTGTTATTGCAACTAAGCCTGCAACCGTTCAAGGCGCAAAGGAAATTACTGTAACCGTTGTATCTAAGGATAAATCATCTAAAGTGATTGATATAGATACTGATGCTGAATTTCTTGGTGATGCGCTATATGAGGAAAAAATCGTTAACGAAGAGGAATATAAATCGGGATTTTATACCGTTATTAACGGAGAAAAGGCTGACTATAATGTTGATAAGTCCTGGTGGTGCGTTACTAAGAATGGCGAAATGACCTCGGTTGGTATGAACGAACAATCGATTTTAGACGGTGATAAATTTGAAATTACATACACCATCAGCTAAGCTTAGAGAAACATT
>CAJGDQ010000164.1 GCA_904502215.1 Clostridiaceae bacterium | reverse complement strand
GTTGCTTACCGAACTCGTAGAAGAAATTTTCGTACACGAGGGCGGAGATATCGAGGTTGTGTTTAAGTTCCAGGATGCTTATGCTGAAGTCGTTGAATATATCGAACTCAATAAGCAACTCATCGAACCCGAAAAGCCTACAAAAAAGAAAAAGACGGCGTAATTATAAAGCGTGTGACAGTTTACTGCCACACGCTTTATCAGTATTATTTGAAATAAGTTTAAATTTGTGTTACTATAAAGAAAATAAAAATATTTTCAAAAAAGTTGTATAGTTGTTTCACGTTTTAGTGCAACCTTTACTATTTTTCTCCCTAATATTAAAGGGACTTTTTGTTCCTTGCAAAAATAAAGGAGAAAATATGACATTAGAAAATTACAATTACCGAACAAACCCGTTGTTTTTGCGAAACCAATTTGATGAAAAAGGAGATGATAAATACAAAATACCTAACATTCCAAAAGCAGAATTTACTGATAGTGATTTTTTGGGTTTATTGTTGCTAGGATTTGATAGAACTAAAGCTGATGATACAAAGTATAACGAACGAATGGTTCATTTCTTTTTGTATGATTATAAATTTGAAGGCATCTGGAAAAACCCCGATAAATATATAGAAAAACTAAAACCGTATAAAGCGGTTTTGTCACCTGACTTCAGTATGTATCGTGAAATGAATCCAACAATGCAGCTTTACAATACTTTTCGCAATCGGTTTTGCGGTGCATATTTAGCCAGTAAAGGAATTAAGGTTATACCAACAGTAAGCTGGGGCGATGAAAACACCTTCAATTTTTGTTTTTTAGGCATTCCAACGGGAAGCACCGTGGCAGTATCTACCTATATGGTATCTGAACACGGAAATCATAAAGACCAAAAAGAGTTTTTCTTAAAAGGGTATAACGAAATGCTAAAAAGAATCGAACCTGAACGCATCATTTGTTACAACACTCCGTTCCCCGAAATGGAGGGTAATATTGTTTTTGTGGATTACGAGCTTTCATCCTGGAAATATCAAGATAAAGGTTATACACCCTCAAAATTTGCAAAATACATCACCGGTGAATTGCCTTTGCCACCTGATTGTGATATAATTATTAAAAGAGGATACATCCCTTCTCAAAAAGAGGAAAAAGGAATGGGCAGTGCTCATGGTGGTGAATGGCAACCAAGTCCCGATAAACCAGACGATGCTCGATTAATTGGTAAACCCGGAGAGACAAAAACAACAACCTCAACAAACAGTAAAGGCGAAACTTACACTAGAAAAACTCATATAGGTGATGACGGTAAAGCGGATTTTGAAAGACACAATACTGACCACGGCAAGCCCAATGCACACTCAAGCCCCCATGACCATAATATTGATTGGAGCAAAGGCTATCCACACTTTAGCAAACCTATAAATTATCCAGACGGTAACCCGCCATCATTAAAACATTATATAACAACGGAGAATATTATGAATAACAATACACCGTATTCAAATCCTGATTACAACTTTAAGACAATTAGCGACTTTAAATGGGCAATGACTTGTGGCACAGAAATTCAATTTACTTGGAAAGGTAAGGCATATTGTATTTTTGCTAAACTTACAAGAGAAGACATTTCACAGGAACAAATGAATATTTGTGAAGCATGTTATGAAAAGAACGGAAAATATTACAATATTTTAAGCGACACCGAATATGATATAAATAACGAATTCTGGGCTGGTACCATCGAGGAAATTTTAGATTTTGAAATTGAAGGAGAAAAGATTAGAGATATTATCACCCACGTTGAAGTTACTGATAGAACGATATAAATTCGAATCAAAGCAGGTGAATATATATACTGTTCGTAAAGTCAACGACGGTAAAATAGTTTTTGAACGGAACGGTAACAGCTTTGGTGCATTTAAGTATATAAAAAAACACCAGTTTCCCCGGAACAGTTTTGTATTGGACCATCTGATTCAACGAAAAAAGAACACCCAGGAAAATATGAACACTATTATGTAGATACAGTAGATGAAATATTAGATTATGAAATAGACGGTGATGTATTACGTGATATTGTAACTGAAATTTCAGTTGAGTGGAGAACACTATAAAAATTTTATGGTGTTCTCTTGACATTTTCCCCAAGAATAGCATTCTCCATAATTTTCCATATTTCGATTAAAGTTCCATAATTTCAGCATTTTTGGAAAAATAAAGTATCCACACTAAATATTGAAATTTTTAGAATAATATGTTATTATATATATAATTATACATTTATGTCTAAAGTTGTGATTTTTAGGAGTGGGAAAATGGCTATAAAATATGGTAAAAAGAAATATAAACGTCATTACATTTTATATACTGTTATTACCGCTTTCTTGTTATGTGCGGCTTTTCTTACTATGGTGGTATCTCTTTATATCAATGCGGAAGACGAGGCGTACGAAAATCTTCATACCCAAACAAAACAGATTAAGGATGATATTGCGCTTCAGTTAATATCTGACCGCGAAAATCTTTCTACAATGGCAAACTTTGCCGCAACACTTTACAGCGAAGAAGAACGCTATGATATTATGTTTGAATCCTTTAAGCCGATTGGACTTATTGAAAACATAGGAATCTTAAATGCGGACAACACCTTTATTACCAAGGCAG
>CAJGDQ010000163.1 GCA_904502215.1 Clostridiaceae bacterium | reverse complement strand
TTCGGTTAACGACCCTGTTATAACCGATGAGGGCTTGGTTGGTTACATATATGAGGTGGGACTTACAACCTCAAAGGTGGCAACCATTTTAAGCCCCGATATAACTTTAGGCGCTCTTGGCAACAGAACAAGAGATTCGGGCATTGTTTCGGGAAGCCTTGAACTTGCTAAAATTGGTCAAACCAAATTTTATAACCTTTCCCGTTCCTGCAATATTGCAGTTGGGGATTATGTTGTAACCTCGGGAGAGGGGATTTTCCCTGAGGGACTGCTTATCGGAACAATAAAAACCATCGGCAGCGATGAATATAACACCTCAATCTTTGCGGCGGTTGAACCCTTTGCAAAGGTTGATGAAATAAGAGATGTTATGGTTATAACCGATTTTGAGGGACAAGGCGGACTTGTTCCCGGGGGGAATAAATAATGCATAACACAAATAGAGGAAAGATTTTAACCATAAATATATTGGTTTTTTCCTTGGTTATTCTCTTTCATATTTCTAATATTGCAAGCCTTAGGATATCTACGGCAACCCCACTTTTTATTTTGCCCTTGTTAACAGCATTTTCAATCTTCAATTCACCTGTTAAGAGTGTTGTTATGGGATTTTTTGCGGGAGCGGCGCTTGATTCGGTTTCGCTGTCTTTTGGGTTTAATACCGTATGTCTTATGGTTTTATCCCTTGCTGTTTGTCTTGCGGCAAACAACCTTTTTAATAAAAATTTGCGTGCGGCGGCGGTTATGTCGCTTTTATGTGCGGCACTTTATTATATAAGTGTCTGGGCGGTTTTCCATTTGTTTAATGCAACTGTTAGAGATAGCCTTGGTTATCTTTTGCAGTATGGATTTCCCTCGGCGGTTTATAGCGCAATTTTCATATTCCCGTTTTTCTATCTTTATAGATATCTTGAAAAATTAAAAACACAGTAGTTCGGAGGATAATTTCTTGCCATTTAAAAGAAAAAGTCAGTTAGAACTAACCATTTTGTCTCTCTTTTTGGTGGCGGCAATATTGCTTTTCACCATTAGAGCCTATTCAATTCAGGTTTCAAATGCATCTAAGTATACCGATAAAACCGATGGTGCCTCCTCGGTGTTAACCTCGGTGCTAAAGGCGCCGAGGGGAGAGATACTCGATTGCTACGGCAGGCAAATCGCTATCAATCGAGATGGTTATAATATAGTTTTTAACAAGGCTTATGTTAAGGAAAATCTTAATGATGTTATCTTAACCCTGGTTAACCTTATGCAGACTCATAGTGCCGAGTGGAAGGATGAGCTTCCGATGAGCCTGACTGCTCCTTATGGTTATAAAGAGGGTGAGGACACCGAAAAGTTAATAAAGGAATTAGAGCTTGCCCACTATGCAACGGCCGAAAACTGCTTCAACGAAATGGTTGAAAGGTATGAGCTTGAAGAGTATTCCAAGGATGACCAAAGGAAGATAATGGGTATCAGATATAGTATGGAGCTTAATGATTTTTCCATATCCTATCCATTTACCTTTGCTGAGGATATTTCAACCGAGCTTATGCGCAAGGTTTCGGAATCGGCTTTTTTGCTTGATGGCGTTTCGGTTGAGGTTGTTCCCTTCAGGGAATATACCGATACTTCTTTGGCAGTTAACCTTATCGGCTCGGTTGGTCCTATATTCAAGGAAGAATGGGAGGACTATAAGGCCAAGGGTTATTCCTATAATGATAAGGTTGGCAAAAGCGGTATCGAAAAATGGGGCGAGGAATATCTCAGAGGAATTGATGGAGAGATAACCTATAAGCTCGATGCCAAGGGTAATATAATCTCGAAAGAGGTAACCAAGGAGCCAATTGCGGGAAAAACAATAATGCTGACCTTGGATAAGAATATGCAAAGAAAGGCTCAGGATTCTCTCGAAAGAACGATACTTAATTTAAGAGGTCAAAACAGTGCCGCTAAGGGCGGTGCGGCGGTTGCCGTTAGGATAGATTCGGGCGAGGTGCTTTGCGCCGCAAACTTCCCGACCTATGATTCGGCAACAATGGGCGAAAAATATGATTCCCTTTTAAAAGACCCAACAAGACCTTTAACAAACAGAGCCTTTCAGGGCGTTTATCCGATAGGCTCAACAATAAAACCGATTGTGGCCTTGGCGGCTATGGAAAATAATCTTTATAACGGCGAGCATATCAGGTGCGTTCAAAAATATGCTTATTTTGAGGATTATCAGCCAAGCTGTATGAAGTTCCATGGAAATATGGCTCTAAAAGAAGCGCTTGCAAAGAGCTGCAACTATTTCTTCTTTGAGCTTGGCCGCAGGGTTGGAGCCTTAACCCTTACCGATTATTATAAGGATTTCGGTCTCGGCGTTAAAACCGGTGTTGAAATTGATGATGCTAAAGGTATTCTTTTAGAGCCTAAGTCCAACGGCTTCGGCGGTGATACCTTGCAAATTTCTATCGGTCAGTTAAATGCTTTCACTCCGCTTCAGCTTGCGAATTACACCGCAACCCTTGCCAACGGCGGAACTCGTTACAAGGCAAGCCTTATAAGTCAGGTTGTATCTTATGATATGGCCGAAACCTATAAGGACATAAAGCCTGAGGTTGTAACCAAGGTTAAGATGACCGAAAATTATCTTGAGGCTGTTAAAGAGGGTATGCTCTCGGTTACTGAGGACGGAACAGGTCAAGCAGC
>CAJGDQ010000162.1 GCA_904502215.1 Clostridiaceae bacterium | reverse complement strand
TGGAGGAAAAATGACAAGCCTTTTCGGAGTAGATTTAAACTACTTCTCAGCCTACTATGCCGATGTTTACAATGCAGAAATTGGCTTTTTCACACGCCAAAACCAAGAATTGATAGGCAATTACCTTTATGCCGATATTTTTGCTAACATAAAAATTTCGCAATGCAACCTTTTCATTTGCCTTGAACACCCTTACGCAGGCTTGATTTCAAACAATTATTTCGCCACACCACACTATCCACACTCCGGTCTTAACTTCCGTTGGGGATTATCATGGGAACTTTGGAATTAAACAAAGAAAATAAAAAACAAAACGCTCGTAAGTCAAATCAAAACAAAGACTCACGAGCGTTTTTCTTAAAGTTTAAGAAGTCAAAATACTATTAATCTTCCCCAAGCAGCATTTTCTTAAAATCAGTCTATGTTTTGTTTTCCGTTTTTCCTTAGTTCAAATCTCTAATATCTTGTTTTTCTTTCAATAAGCAAAAGTATTATATTTTTTTAATTCGTACAAATATTTTTTAGGTTAAATTTATTAAAACTTAATTGCGAAGAAAAACCCCTCCGAGTGTTGTTTTTTAAACTCTCAAAGGGGATTTAATTACGTAAAAATTAGAAAAATTCTACGGCAAAGTTAAAAAAAATTTTTCTTATAAAGGTATTTTACAGAAATATTCTCTTAAAGTTTTTATGCAAGTGCCTGTGTTTGCGTCCCATATCTTTATGGTGTTATCCGATGAACCGCTGATAATTTTTGTGCCATCGGGGCTATATGCTACGGAATTTACCCAATTTGCATGTCCTTTTAAGGTTTTGAGACAAGTGCCTGTGTTTGCGTCCCATATCTTTATGGTGTTATCAAATGAACCGCTGATTATTTTTGTGCCATCGGGGCTATATGCTATGGATTCTATCTTATTTGAATGTCCTTTTAAGGTTTTTATACAAATGCAGCTTTCTGCTTGCCATATTCCAAGAATATCATTGCTTGATGCACTAACAATATATTTTCCATCGGGGCTACATGATAGGGAAACAATAGACATAAAATGTCCTTCTAAGGTTTTAAGGCAAGTTGCTGTGTTTGCGTCCCATATCTTTATGGTGTTATCCCATGAGCCACTGATTATGCGACTGCTATCTTGATTATAGACTACGGAACAAATAGAGTTTGAATGTCCTTCTAAGGTTTTAAGGCAAGTGCCTGTGTTTGCGTCCCATATCTTTATGGTGTTATCCTTTGAGCCACTGATTATGCGACTGCTATCTTGATTATAGGCTACGGAAGAAATAGATTCTGAATGTCCTTCTAAGGTTTTGAGGCAAGTGCCTGTGTTTGCGTCCCATATCTTTATGGTGTTATCCCTTGAACCGCTGATTATTCTTTTGCCATCGGGGCTATATGCTACGGAACAAACAATTCCTGTGTGTCCTGTTAGGTTTTTAAGGCATTCCCCTGTGTTTGCGTCCCATATCTTTATGGTTTGATCATACGAACCACTGATTATTTTTGTGCCATCGGGGCTATATGCTACGGAAGAGATGATGTAATGTAAAATTCCAAAAACCGGAACGTTTCTATGTTTATTTACGTCTATTTTGTTTTCAAAGGCTTTTTCGTATCCTTCTATTTTACTTAATAGGTCGTTAAACTTTATGTCAAAATCGCTTAATTCTTCTTTGTTTTTGCCCATTTTATTATTTGCTTTATTGTTTTTGTTTTTGTTTTACAAAGGTAATAGTTTTTTTAAAAAGAGATGAAGTGTTTGCAATAGAACTTTTTTTTATTTTGTTGAAATTTTATTTTTGCGAGTCTTGATTTGTTTTGAGGAAAATTGACGAAAATTTAGCGAAATTCTTGGTTGTTTTTTGCTAAATTATGGCTTTGGCGAGTGAAGTCATGGAAAAATTGAAAAAAAACAAAGAAAAAAAAGATTTTTTCAAAGAAATATTTTTCTAAAACAAAGAAATATTTCGCTGAAATCAAGAAAAAATCACGCTAAAATCAAGAAAAAAATCATGAATTTTAAACTTAAAAAAGTTAAGTCTTTGATTTTGTGATTTTTAGTTAAGGGCAAATAAATCGAAAATTTCGGATTACTTTTCACTTGCTTGAAAATATCGCACGCATTTGGGCTTAACTCTTGGGGAAAGTTTTTTATTTTTCTTTCTCTCCTTGAAGGTGCAAACTAATTCTTTGAAATTATTTCTTAGAACAAAGAAATATTCATACCTTTGCAAAGTTTTAGTAATGTGTAACAAATAAAAAAATTTTTTAAGATATGAAACAACTAATTGAATGCGTGCCTAACATTTCGGAAGGTAGAGATATGAATATCATAAACCAAGTTGTAGCCGAAGTTGAAAAGGTTGAAGGCGTTAAATTGTTAGACGTAGATCCGGGAGCGACTACAAATAGAACTGTAATCACTTTTGTTGGTGAGCCAGAGCAAGTTTGCGAGGCTGCTTTTATGCTTGTAAAGAAAGCACAAGAGCTTATTGATATGAGAAATCATCATGGAGATCACCCACGTTTTGGTGCAACTGACGTTTGTCCGCTTATTCCGGTTGCAAACATCACTATGGACGAGGTTGTTGGCTATGCAAGAAAATTAGGCGAAAGAATAGGAAACGAATTAAGCATTCCTGTTTATTGCTACGAGTCTGCTGCGTTTGA
>CAJGDQ010000161.1 GCA_904502215.1 Clostridiaceae bacterium | reverse complement strand
AATGTGTAAAATCCATAAATTTTTATACTTTTTTTGGAGTTTTGCTTGCATTTAGAGGAAATATATGGTAAGATTGTTGCAAGAAAACAAAGAAGGAGATTTATGATGGAAAAGAAACTAAAAATAGTTATTGCTGATGAAGGTTCGCCCCTTTCGGAGAACTGTGCTAAAACTTTTAAGGCTTATGGTATGAGTGTGTCGCTTTGTGAAAAAGATGGGCGAAAGGTTATAGAGCTTATTAAAAAAGAAAAGCCCGATATTGTGCTTGCGGATGTTTTTATGCCGAATATTGATATTTTGGGTGTGCTTTCAGCTCTTAAGGATATTGATGCGAAGGACAGGCCTATGGTTATGGCTATGTCTAACTTTGATAACCCTATGCTTGAAAAGGAAACCTTGTCAGCAGGAGCGGCATATTATTTTTTAAAGCCTTTTGATATAAACGCCGTTGCCGAGCGAATGATTCAGCTATCGGGGTGGAAGAATGAGTCCGCACCGCTTATCCTTAAAAACAATGTTTTAACCGACCCCGAGCTTGAGCTTATGGTAACCGAGATTATCCATCAAATAGGAGTTCCCGCTCATATAAAGGGTTATCATTATTTAAGAGAGGCAATTGTTCTATCGGTTAAGAACAGCGATATAGTAAATTCGGTTACAAAGCTTTTATATCCAACCGTTGCCAAAACCCATTCAACAACTGCTTCAAGAGTTGAAAGAGCAATCCGCCATGCTATCGAGGTTGCTTGGGATAGGGGAGATATAGATGTGCTTAATTCCTATTTCGGATACACTATCCAAAATGATAGAGGCAAGCCCACAAACAGCGAATTTATAGCAATGATAAGCGATAAGCTAAGACTTAAACTTAAGATTGGATGATACATAAAGCCCTCTTTGAAGAGGGCTTTTTTATAAAAAAAGAAAGAGCCTGCATTCAAGCAGACTCTTCTTGGCGCGCTGAAGAAGATTCGAACTCCCGACCTTCTGGTCCGTAGCCAGACGCTCTATCCAGCTGAGCTATCAGCGCAAAGAACGGTGTTTTTTAACCGCCATAGTATAATATCATATTCTTTTTAGGAAATCAAGACCCAATTTATATTTTTTTAAAAATTTTTTAAAAATATAAGCACCGCTTTATATAAGGCGGTGCTTAAGTTTTTTATTCTTCTTCGAATGCGGTTTTATCGAGGCCGCAAACGGGGCATACCCAATCTTCAGGGATATCCGCAAAAGCAGTGCCGGGGGCTATTCCGTTATCAGGGTCGCCGATTTCGGGGTCATAAACATAACCACAAGGACAAACATATTTCATAAAATCATTCCTTTATTGATTAATCGTTAGTATCGTGGTCAAAGGAGATAATTTCTCCTGTTTCGGCGTTTATTTCATAATCGTATTCCATATTGCCTTTTTTAAATTCAACATCATATTTTCTGGTGTTGTTTTCAGTTTCAAGCTCGGAGTAAAGAGAAGTAACCTCATCTTCTTTGAGATTTGCGTGTTTAAGGGCGATATCCTTTGCTTCGTTTTTAGAGATTTTGGGATTTTTCATTGTTCCGTCAATCATAGACTCAACAGAAGACATATCGTCCTTAAGGTCATTCTTCATATCATCAGCGCCGCAAGCGGCAAATGAAACTGCGATTAAAATTGCCGAAAAAATTGCTAAAATTTGTTTTTTCATAATAAAACCTCCTGTAAAAGTATTATTTACTGAAATTTCAAAAAATACAAAGAGGTTTTAAAAAATAATTATTTAAAATATCTTGCGAGGAGGCCTTCAAAAGCTTTACCATGTCGAGCTTCATCGCGCGCCATCTCATGAACAGTATCATGAATAGCATCAAGACCGAGTTCCTTAGCAAGCTTTGCAAGCTCGAATTTGCCGAGTGTTGCGCCGTTTTCAGCGTCAACTCTCATTTCGAGGTTTTTCTTGGTGCTATCGGTTACAACCTCGCCTAAAAGCTCAGCGAATTTTGCAGCATGCTCAGCCTCTTCTAAAGCTGCTTTTTCCCAGTAAAGACCAATTTCGGGGTAACCCTCTCTATGAGCTACTCTAGACATTGCGAGATACATACCAACTTCACAGCATTCGCCGTTGAAGTTTTCACGAAGACCCTCGATAATTCTTTCATCAACACCTTGAGCTACGCCTACAACATGCTCAGCAGCCCAGGTTTTTTCGCCTGCTTGCTCCTGGAATTTAGAAGCGGGTGCATTACAAATAGGGCACTTATCGGGAGCAGAATCTCCCTCATGGGTATAACCGCAGATAAGACATACATACTTTTTCATTTTAATTTCCTCCAATTTCATTTTTTAAACAGTTTTTACACACACCATACACAACGCAAGATGCGGTTTCGGGGGAGAAACCGTGCCGGACGGTAACCTCCCGTAAATATTCCGAACTAAATGGGGCATCGGTTAGGGATTTGCATTTTCGGCAGTGAAGATGAGCATGGGGAGAGATATCTCCATCAAAATGCTCGTAGCCATCGCCAACCTCAATGCTTAAAATCTCACCTGCCTCGCTCAGAGCGGAAAGATTACGGTAAACAGTGCCAAGACTTATGTTCGGCAGTTGTTTTCGCACCGTTTCGTAAATCATACTTGCGGTGGGGTGGGTTTTGGTTTGGCGCAAAGCCAATAAAATTGCTTCACGCTGTCGAGAATAATTTTTCATAGAACCACCTAAATCAGTAATGATTACTATTTTATTATACATGATATTTTTCATTTGTCAAGTGGTTTTTTTT
>CAJGDQ010000160.1 GCA_904502215.1 Clostridiaceae bacterium | reverse complement strand
TTTTCCGCAAAAAGATAAAGATGAAAATATCATTTTCGGACTTTATTCTCAATCGGATGACAGGATGTATTTCTACCGTTTTTGGATAACAAGCGCCATTGCTATTGCAAGCCTTGTGATTTTAGGCTTCTTGCTTAAAACCTTAAAAACAAACCGCAAGGCATTTTTTAAATCAGCTCTTGTTTTTACCTGTATTATCGCATTAGTTTATTCAACCTTTTTCATCGCCTCGGGAAGAAGTCATTCCTATGATGCTAAAGAAATTATGATAGACACTCTCATAGAGGGCGAGGTTGACCTCGAGGATGAGAGTGAATTTAGAGTTGATGTTTATGACGGGGTTGATAATACCTCTATGTATTTAGGGTTTGACGGTATTAACGCTTTTCATTCGATAGTTCCGGCAAGCGTTTTCGAATTTTATGATTTTATCGGGGTTGAAAGGGTTGTCGGCAGCCGTCCCGAAACCGATTGCTATGCGATAAGACCCTTGCTTTCGGTTAAATATCTACTCAACCGCAAAACAGGCGACAGCTTTGTTGATACCGATACAAAAGAAACCCTTATGCCCGATTATAAATACCTCAAAACCGAAAACGGATATTATGTTTATGAAAACGAAAATTATATCCCCTATGGTTTTTCTTATGACTATTATATGAGCTATGATTTTTGCGAGGATTACACTAACGAAAACCGAGCAAATATGATGCTTAAGGCAATTCTTTTAACCGACGAGCAGATTAAAAAATACGGCAGTCTTATGACCAATATTGAAGAGGCTGAGGAATACCACTTGGCAGAAGAGCCTAAAACCTCATTATCGGTTTCTTACGATGCCTTTAGATATGACTGCGAAAAGCTCAAAGAAACCTCGGCTAAATCCTTTATTTATGATAACAGAGGCTTTACCGCAACCGTTTCAAGAGAAAAGGATAGCTTGGTTTTCTTCTCAGTTCCCTATGATAAAGGCTGGAGCGCAACCGTTAACGGAAGCCCTGCCGAGATTGAAAAGGTGAACTCAGGCTTTATGGCGGTTAAGGTAAAAGCGGGAGAAAGCCGCATAAGATTTGTTTATACAACGCCCGGTCTTTCCGAGGGCTTGGCAACAACCGCTATAACCGCCCTTGTTTTCCTTATTTATATCTTTGTTTTCTTGCTTTGGAATATTAAGCATAAGCCAAGCTATGATTATCCCGAGGGTGAAATTCTAATGGCAGAATGGACCGAAGAAGAAAGAAACGAAGCCATAATTGAAAACACTCCCAAAAAGCCAAGTATCCTTGATGATATTGATGATATTTCAATTCCTTCTATTAACCAAGGCTTTGAAAACGGCTTTAAAATAGAACCCGAAAAAAAGGAAGATAATTAATCTTGTAAATATAATATTATTATGATATTATTAAGAGTGATGATTTTCTATCCGAAAGGAAATGTATAAATTTATGTGCCAAGAAAACACAAATAACAAGAAAAAAGTTTTAAGCTGTATTCAGCCAAGCGGTATGCTAACCCTTGGAAATTATCTAGGTGCTCTTAAAAACTGGATAGCTATGCAGGATGAGTTTGACTGCACCTTTGCCGTTGCCGACCTTCACGCTATAACCGTTCGCCAAGAGCCCGCCGCTTTAAGACAACAGATATATTCAACCTATGCTCTCCTTTTGGCATTAGGTCTTGACCCCGAGAAGAACACTATTTTTATTCAGTCCCACGTGCCCGAGCACGCCAATCTTTCTTGGTTGCTTTCTTGCTATACCCAGTTTGGAGAGATGTCGAGAATGACTCAGTTTAAGGATAAATCCTTAAAGCATCCTGAGAATGTTAATGTTGGCCTTTTCTCGTATCCCGTTTTGATGGCTGCTGATATTCTTCTCTATAAGCCTGATTTTGTTCCTGTTGGAGCTGACCAAAAGCAGCATCTTGAAATTTCCCGTGATATTGCAACCAGATTCAATAATATCTATGGCGATGTTTTCACCATTCCCGAGCCTTATATTCCAAAGGCAGGGGCTAAGATTATGTCCCTTCAGGACCCAACTAAGAAAATGTCCAAATCGGATGATAACCCTAACTCTTGGGTTGCAATCCTTGATAGCCGTGAGGATATAATCCGCAAATTCAAGCGTGCCGTAACCGATTCGGAGGCAGTTGTTCGCTTTAGTGAGGATAAGCCGGGAATTTCCAATCTTATAACAATTTATTCGGCCGTTACCGATAAAACCATATCCGAAATTGAAAAGGAATTTGAGGGCAAGGGCTATGGCGAATTTAAATTAGCTGTTGGTGAGGCCGTTGCCGATACCTTGGCTCCCATTAAAGCTCGCTATGATGAGATTATCAAGGATAAAAAAACCCTCGAGGCTCTTTATCGTGCAGGTGCCGAAAAGGCCGAAAAGGTTGCTCGCAAAACCTATTTCAAGGCTATGAAAAAGGTTGGTTTTGTTTTATGATTTTCCCTCTTGTAGGAAATACTAAAATCAAGCAGTCGGTTTTAAACTTTATAAAAGAAAACCGCCTGCCCCACGCCATTTTAATTGAGGGCGATAAAGGAACTGGAAGACATACCTTGGCTAATTTTATAAGCCTTGCCGCCGTTTGTGAGGGCGAAAACGCCCCTTGCTTAGAATGCTCGGCTTGTAAAAAAGCGTTGTCCCTTAATCATCCCGATATTTCGGTTACCGCACCTGAAGACAAGAAAAAAAACATTGCGGTTGACCAAATAAGAGCTCTCAAAAGCGAAACCAATGTTAAGCCCCACTTAGC
>CAJGDQ010000159.1 GCA_904502215.1 Clostridiaceae bacterium | reverse complement strand
GCTAAAATAACCGTTCTCATCCCCCGAAAATTCGGCATCGGTTGATAATTTATTCCTTATCTCCTCGGGAGTAAATAAAACCTCGCTAAGATAATCTTTATTAAGCTTATCCCCCTCACTTAAAACAGGCTTTAGGTAAGGAAACTCATCACCCCAAATATCCTTTGAGTCCTCGGTTTTGCCCGATGAAATGGCGTGGTAAACCGCAACTATGGGCTTTTTATCGAAACACACCATATACCCCGAAACCGCCTTGACGGCGGTTTTAATCTTTTCATAATGGGTTTCGTAATCCTCTCCCCATTTTTTCTTCATTTCCTCTTTAGTTATAAAACTTTGGTCTACTGTGTGATTATTTGTTATATCATATTCTTTAGAGGCATTTTCATTTTTTCGCTGACTTGCAAAGGTGAATGCGGCAACGGCCTGTGCCTTTAATGCCTCTTCTTCATAAAGCGCCGGCATCTCGGCCGACACAACGCCGATAATATAATCCTCAACAGACATTTCGGTTACCTTTCCATCCTCAGTGTTCATAACCTTGAAAACGCCTTTTGTTTCATTTTTAACCACCTGAAGTTTAGCCGAAGCTGATGAAACCTCTCCCATTTCACCCAAAACCGAAAGGGGTGCTATTAGCATAATACCAAATAAAAAAACTGCCAAAAACATTATTTTTTTCATATTCTTACCTCTTTTATATTGACTTTTAAAATGCCTCATTATATATTTAAATATATGCTTGTGTTTTGGAGAGTAGATATGAAATATAAAAAAATAATGCTATTTTTCTCGGTTGCCGCATTTCTAAGTTTAGCACTTAGATTTATTCAAATAGAATATGCTATTGACCTTGCAACAGGCTTTTATAAGGCAGAGGTTTTAGGCCTTGGCGGTTTAATAACTGTTGCGATTTTGGCATTTGCCGCTATAACGGCAGCTTTCAGTTTTACTACCCACCGCCGACCTGACCACCCGCCAAAACCAAATATCCCTTTGAGCGTTTGCACCGCTTTGTTTGCAATATTAGTTATTGCCGAAATGCTCTTAGATGGATTTCCGCCAAACACTATTTTATGGCAGGTTATCTTTTTAAAGATTGCAAGCGTTATGTTTGTGTTATTGCTAACTGCCTTTGCCATTAAAAAATTCATCAATATTTCAATCCCCACTATAGCTTATAGTTTCTTTGCGATATATCTTATATTTAAGCTTATTTTCAGCTTCTCGGCGATATCCAGCCTTGCTTTGATTTCGGATAATATACTTCTCATTGCGGCATACTGCTCCGCTCTCGTTTTCGCTATTTGCTTTGCAAAGCTATATAATGAAATGGATACCGAAAAAGGCTTTAAAAAGCTCCTCGCTTCGGGACTTGTTTCGGTTATTATTTGCTTTGCTCAATCGATTCCGCATATAGTTTATAATCTGCTCAACGACAACTCCTATCTTCATACACCTCTTAGAACAAGCTTCAGCGTTTTATTTATGGGAATTTTCATTCTCGCATTTCTTCTTTCCCATTTTTCAAAGGAAAATGCTTGCGAATAAAATTAACGACCTATCTTTCGATAGGTCGTTTTTTTACTTTTTTTCGAAAATTCGATATTTCTTAACAACCATATAAAATGGTGTTCCAAATCCCATACAAACTATAAGCTGACCAATGCCAACCTCTAGCCCCGAAATTATAAATCCCCAAAAGCTATATCCCTCAGGCAAGAAGAGAAGCGCTATTTCAAAGCCGATTATAACCGCATTTATAATAACCGGCATAAACATTGAAAGCAGCGGTAAACCTTTTATCCCAAGTTCCCTGAACATATATGTAAGAACTGCTGCAAGCAGGGTTGCCATTGTTCCAAAAACCATATCGGCAATATTAAAAGAGCCGATATTGGCTATAAAACAGCCAACAGTAAGTCCCGGTATTGCCGCAGGGGTGAAAACGGGCAAAACTGTTAAAACCTCGGATACTCTCAGTTGAATAGGTCCATAAGCTAAGCCAAAAACATTGCTGAGATATGTAAGTCCCGCATAGGCGGCGGCTATCAAAGCCCCTGTTATAACAAATTCTATTCTTTTCTTTCGCATATTTAAAGCCCCTTATAAAATTCAACCGCCAATTTATCACAGCGTTCATTTTCGGGATGGCCTGCATGCCCCTTAACCCAATCTATCGTTACCTCGTGGGTTTCAATAAGGTCCAAAAGCCTTTCCCATAAATCAACATTTAAAGCAGGTTTTTTATCAGCCTTGCGCCAGCCGTTTTTACGCCAAGACTCAGCCCAACCCTTAGTTATACCGTCCGCAACATACTTGGAATCGGTTACAAGCCGCACCCGACACGGCTCTTTAAGGGCAGAAAGCCCCTCTATAGCGGCGGTTAGCTCCATTCGGTTGTTGGTTGTTTCCTTTTCTCCGCCCGAAAGCTCCTTTTCCCTTTCGCCAAAACGAAGAACCACTCCCCAACCGCCCGGTCCCGGATTTCCCGAGCAAGCGCCATCGGTAAAAATTTCAACAAACTTTTTCATATCAATACTTCCTATAACTTCCTATAACCTTGCCAAGAACGGTTGGATTTTCGGGATAAATGGGAGAAAAATCAGGGTTTTCAGGCATAAAGATAATCTTTCCATCCTTGATTTTAAGACGTTTTACGGTTGCCTCATCCCCATCCATTCCAACAACAATATCACCGTTTCGGCAAGGGGTATTCTTATCGGCAACGATAATATCGCCATCCAAAATGCCCGCATCTCTCATACTAAGACCCACAACCTTGAGAGCAAAAAGCCCCTCG
>CAJGDQ010000158.1 GCA_904502215.1 Clostridiaceae bacterium | reverse complement strand
ATTTTATGACAGGAAGAAAAGAACAAACCAGAATTTTAGCGCTTGGTGCAGTTTTCACAGCACTCGTTATAATTCTTCAGCTTATGGGCTCTTTTATAAGATTTGGCCCATTTGCTATTTCATTGGTGCTGGTTCCCATAGTTATCGGTGCTGCAACCTGCGGATATAAAATCGGGGCTTGGCTGGGTTTTATTTTCGGTGTGGTTGTGCTTGCAAGCGGAGATGCAGCTCCGTTTTTAGCAATTGATGTTTTTGGAACGGTTTTAACGGTGCTTTTAAAGGGAACTGCTTGCGGATTTGCGGCATGGCTTGCTTATGAGGCTCTCAAAAAATATAACCGTTATTTAGCGGTTATTGCGGCGGCAATTGTTTGCCCTGTTGTTAATACAGGTGTCTTTTTACTTGGCTGTTTAGTTTTCTTTATGGAAGCTATATCCGAATGGGGATTATCAGCAGGCTTTAATAATGTTGCGGCTTATATGTTCTTAGGACTAGCAGGTGGTAATTTCTTATTTGAGTTAGCATCTAATGTTGTTTTAAGCCCTGTTATTGTTAGGGTTTTAAATATTTTTAAAAAATAAAAACCATGGTCTGAGCGTTTATAACCAACCTCAAATGCGAGGTTGGAACTATAAAAATAGAAGACCCTCAGCACGCAAATTGCGTGTCGAGGCTCTCGACTGGGGTGATTTGATGGAAAACATAAGGGAATGGCCAAGACAAACCTTATGCTTATTTGCTCAAACGCATTGAGGCTGATATTCCTATTATGTTTATTTGCGGAGATAGTGATACTATCGTGCCTTACATAGAAAACGGCAAACTGCTTTATGATTATTACACTGCAAACGGCGGAAAAATTACTCAAATTGTAAAACCCGGTTGCGACCATCATCCACATGGTTTAGAGGATATGACACCTCTTATCGAATTTACATACGAAAACTATTAATCACAAAGCCCCCTCAACCTAGGGGGCTTTCGTTATTTTCCGATATAAGCATTTTTTCTTCGGTTGCAATATTTTTGGTGTTCGATACAAGGGCTGTAAGAATTAAGCCGTCAGTGGTTTCGGTAACATTACTTTCTATTATAGAAGAACCTTTTTCCAAGCCTTTTTCAAGTTTCTTTTGAAGTTCGGCTTTAAGCTGTTCTTTTGAATAGGTTAACTTATATGTTTCATAAAAATAAAAGGTTTTGCTATGTATTCTTAAAGGCAGGTCCTTTCCTAAAAAGGAGAGAGATTTTGTATCCTTATAGGATTTATATTCACCCTTTTCCTCACCTAAAAACAAAGGGATTTTAAGGCTGAAAATTTCTAAAACATTTTTGGTTTTTTGCTTGCCGCCATTGATGGTTTTTTCGGCTTTATATTTGCCCTCGAGCTTTATTTCTTCAACCGTTTGGGCGGTGATGGTGCCTTGTGATTTAACAAAGTGGGTTCCGCTCAGTTTTTCAATAACCCCCGAAACCAAAATATCACCCTTTTTAACCGCATCTCCCGTTTTAACAAGGCAGTTACCCGAAACAATATCAATCTTTTTTATTATCCCGTCAGCCGTGGCCTTTAGGTTTGAGGGAGCGGTTTCATCGGCCTCGTTTTTTTTGCGCTCGGTAACATTAACTCCAAGTCTGGAACCTTCTATATTAAGGGAGGCCCAGGCAAGTTTATCAAGTTTCAAAAGCAAACGCTCTCGGTCGGTTTTGGTATGTATCGAACTTCTTTTAACTCCCTCTTTTATGCCTATTTCTTTGCAGGCCGAAAGTATTTGAGAAGAGCTTACGGTTTCGTTTCCGTTAATATCTATAACCCATATAAAGCCGGACATCACTTTTAAAAAAGCCATAAAAATAACCGCACCAATAAGAAGACCTATTCGTTTGTTATATTTTGCTGTTTTAAAGGGAAGACCTTTTCTTTTTAGGATATGCGCCTTTATTTCGCTTTTTCTGATAATTGCCCGAAGCCTTTTAAAATCCCTTGCCAAAAGATTGCTTTCAATTCCTTTTTTAGTGAGTCTTGAGTCCCAAAGGGTTATGCGGTTTTTGGCGGTTAGATTGAGTATTTTTTCGCAAAAATCCCCACTGAATAAAACCGTTACATAACCCATTAAAAATCTATATAACCAAAGCATAAATCTTCACCCGCTAATTAAATTCAATAGAGGAAATTTTGCCCTTTACAGTTATCCTTTTTTCCTCAAAAACCGATATATTAAATCCCGTTCCGCAAAGGATTATTGCACCCTTTTCAAGCTTCAGGTGAAGATAATCATCCCGATATTCAAATACACCAAGGCATCCCTCAATAACGATTTGGTTTTTGCCAAAAATTTCTATATGCCAGCCGGATAATAAATCGGAATCAATAATGCCGTCCCCAAGGCCTGACATATTCCATTTTTCTTTATGTTTTTCCTTTTCGATTTTAAGCTTTTTCGCCACCTTAAAACCTCCATTCCCATCTAATATATGCTTAAAATAAAATAATAATTCTTAGCATATAATTAAGTGGTGATTATGATGAAAAAGCTTAATATTTTAATTAGCGGTTTGGTTTTGATTTTTATGTTTTGTTTGCTGAAGGAACCCGAAATTTGCAAAAACGGCATTATTAAGGGCATATTGCTTTCGGGGAGAGTTATAATCCCCTCTCTTTTCCCGATAACTGTTTGTTTGCTTTTTTTGCAAAATGCTGATTTCTTTGGAATTTTTGATTTTTTAAACCCTGCAACAAATAAAATTTTTCATCTTTCTTCAAGCGAATTTTGCATTTTTTTGTTATCTTTACTTGGCGGTTATCCTGT
>CAJGDQ010000157.1 GCA_904502215.1 Clostridiaceae bacterium | reverse complement strand
CCACCCCAAAAACCATTTTGGGCGTAGGATATCTATGAAATTCAACTATGAAAATTTGTATAGAAAAAGTCCGAAACCGTTGTGGTTTCGGACTTTTCTGCACCGATATCTAAATCGGTTCGCATTGTTGGTTGCGGAGGCTGGACTTGAACCAACGACCTTCGGGTTATGAGCCCGACGAGCTACCAGCTGCTCCACTCCGCGATATTTCTTCGTTGCCTTATTATTATACACAAAGAACGAAGATAATGCAACCCTTTTTTTAAAATTATTTTAAAATTTTTTTAACCTTTGGGTGCAAAACATACATATAAGCCATAGCGAGTCTTGAAAGGGCGATATCATATACCGCAAAAACAGCATTGCCCAATATCAAAAGAATATAAATTCCATATTCACCAAGCACTCCGAAATCTCTTGCCGAAACATTAAGAACTCCCGAAAAAGCAAAATAAATTACAACAACCGCTATATTAAATGCCAAAATTTTAATTATCCATTCTAAAACAGGTTTTCTTATTCTTTCAACCGTTGCCTTTAAGATAGGATAGTATCCTAAAAATCCTAAAAACATAAGTTTACTTTCAATTTCGGCAGTTAAAAAAACTATAACCGCCGAAGCTATAAAGCTTAGAATCGCCCATTTTTTATCAATTTCTATAACAACCGCCATTATGAAAAGGCTTGCAGCGGCGGGAATTGCATAGGTAAGATACGGAAAATAGGAAAGCAGCATAAAAGCGGCCGACAATGCCGCCATCATAGCGCTAAAGGTTAGTTTTTTTGTTCTTTTCATAGGCTAACAGCAAGGAATCAAGTCGCCGCCCATACATTCGCAGCAACAATCGGCGCAAAGCAAATTAGTGCAGCAATCGCAACCATCGCAATTAGTGCCTGTTCCATAGGTTCTATAAGGATTATACTGGCTTCCTGTCTGACGCTGAGCACGGTTGAGCGCATCTCTATACTCAGGATTCATAGGCTCCATTCGAGCAGCAGTTGCAAAGCTGGTATATGCCTGGTCAAACCAACCTCTTCTATAAAGCACAGTTCCGTTAAGGAAATACCATTCAGCATTTCTCGACTGAGGAGGAACTCCATCAAGAACCTCTTGAGCTTGTTCAAGTCTATTCTGATTTATAAGATTTCTAACCTCAGGAAAAGCCGAGTTTGCATTATTATAATAACCGCTGTTATTACCCTTAGGAGCACGGCGGCTGTTCATAATAGCATCATAAGCCTCATTAATTTCTTTCATCTTCTCCCCTGCTAAATCCGAAAGCGGATTATCGGCATAATTATCGGGATGATATTTTCTGGCAAGTTCTCTATATGCATCCTTTATTTGCTCATTGGTTGCATTCTTACTAACTCCGAGAACTACATACGGGTCCTTCATAACTTTAACTCCTTTTTAAGCCAAAGCATTTAAACCTGAATCAGATTTTGAAACAAGTATTTTATGCTGTGGCTTTGTTAAAATACTCGCAAATCCGTTAGGATTTGCTGCGTTTTTGCCTCGCACACCAAAAAATCCTTTGTTGACAAAATTCTTCGACCTAAAAGGTGCGATTTTTTGTTTGGATTTTGGTGAAGACAATCACATAAGACTAACGCCTATGTGTGCGAATGAGCCAAAAGGCATCTAAAAACCGCCCTTTTAGGCTGTTTCAGGTTTAAATGCTTTGGCTAATACTTCTTCTAAACCTAAATAGATAATATTTCCTAAAATTGTTTTATACTTTTTGATATTAAGAAGCTCAAAAGCCTTGCCTGCCTCATTTATGCAAAAATAAATTTGAGGAACTGCCTTTTCCTTAATATCAGTGCCTTTTAATACATTATATGAGCCGCTTTTTATATCAGCCTCTAAATCACAAGCCGCATCAAGCAAATAAATATATCTGCCCATACAGTATCCTAGTCTTTGCAAAACTCTCCGCTCGATTTCATCATCACTGCAAAGCATAAAAAGCTTGGCCAAGGCTTTTGCGGTTGGGTCGGCCGCCCTATCTATTTCAGAGCAGTTTTCCTTTTCAAGCTTGGTTTGCTCATTTATAAACTCAGCTACAATATCCTCAATTTCGGGATATTTCCTTTTAGCCTTTTTCCAAGCTCCCTTAAAAAAGGGCAAAGCCATAAAATATCCTATCTTCTTAAAGCCCTTTTCATCAGCAATATTATCCTTTAGCTTATAGTAAAGCATAATCATTGCCGCCGCACTTGAAAGTGATAAATCCTCATTTTTACAATAATTGCATTTTTTAAGAGGATTAAATGCGCAACGCTTTTTCTCAATACACGCACAACCATCCTTAAGCGACATATTAAGAATAGCCAAAAAGGTGAAATCATAGCTCAAGGTAAGGCGGGATAAAAAGCCATAGGACCTGCCAAGCTCTCGGCAAAGAGAGCAATAAACAGCCTTATACATTTCGTATTCTTTTACTCTAAGCTCCGGCTTTGAAATTCTTATATATCCGAACACCTTTTTCACCTCTTTTTTATTTTACACTTATTTCACAAAAATTGGTTAATAATGTGTGAATTTAAAGCATATTCTTAAGAAATTTACCCGTATATGATTTTTCACATTCGGCAACCTTTTCGGGTGTTCCTGTTGCTACAACAGTTCCGCCCATATCGCCACCCTCAGGACCTAAATCAATAATATGGTCGGCAGTTTTTATAACATCGAGATTATGCTCAATAACTATAACTGTATTCCCCGCATCAACAAAACGCTGAAGCACCTCTATCAGCTTATGAGCATCGGCAGTATGAAGTCCCGTTGTTGGCTCATCAAGGATATAAACGGTTTTGCCTGTGCTTCT
>CAJGDQ010000156.1 GCA_904502215.1 Clostridiaceae bacterium | reverse complement strand
TTGTTAAATGATATTTTTATAAATTGTATCGGAGTATTTACTTTGCTTTTATTCATAACAAAGCTTTTATATATTTGCATTATTTTTGATTGTAACGCTTTTGATGGTAATACTTCGGCATTATTTTTTAAAACTATTGTATCAGCATTTATTTCCTTGATGTAATTCAAGGACACAATGCAGGACCGGTTAATTTTAATAAATGTATCGTTTAGCTGTCTGTTCAAGTCGGATAGCTTTGCATAAGTAGTTAGTGGATCGGATAAATTCCGAATGTGAATATAACATTTTCTATTAAAAACTTCTATATACTCAACCTTATTTATCGGAACAACTTCGTCCTGCCTGTTTGACTTGAAATGTAATTGTTTCATCTCCCCATATGTAGTTGTGAAAAAACAGACATAAAACGTATCAATTCAAACATGTTTCCCATAAAATATTTGAAAAGTATAGTAATATATCTGTATTCATAAAAAGCAATGTATTACGAATATAGTATTAAATTTTATGAATGTCAAGTGTTTTTTAAAATCTTAGATTGGAGGATATGGTTTTGGAGGAAAAATTAGTTGAAATAGCATTTATGTTTTTGTGTTTGACGGAAGATGCAAGAAAAGAAGTATTAGCAAAGTGTTCCGAAATACCCGAGATAAAGAACTTTTTAGATGGTATCGCAGATAAAATAAAGGCTGTCAAATGACAGCCCTTATATTTAAAATACTACCCAAGAATTTCCGCAATCTTGACAAATTGCGATTTTTTGTTGTTTCATTGTGGTTTTACTTTTGGTTACATTAACATAATTTGTTGGCTTTTTCGAAAATACACCATACATACCCATTGTAGCCATATTTGCCATACCTCTTCCCATTTTTGTTCCGGCTCTTCGTGCAACAGATTTCTTTTTGAATTGCTCCTGACCTTTTGATTGCGAACCATATGTGTTAATGCTTATATTGATATTAGCACTTCCACAGCGTTTACAAGTGATCCTGCCACCATTACCGGAACCTTGACTTTGGTTTTGGCTTTGTGCTGTTGTTACAATGTTACATAGAATAATTAACTCAATTATTGCGAATGTCCATAATATACCACTATTAGCACCTGCCACATAAGCAATAAACCATATTATTCCAACTACAAAAAGTGCAACTAATGAACTGCGATTTATATTTTGACTATTTTGAGGTTGTGGCTGTGGAGCGTTGTATTGTGGGCGAATCGGTTGTTGTTGCGGTTGCGATTGTGTAGGCTGATACTGATTAAACTGATAACCGCATCTATTACAAAATTGCGAACCATCAGGAACTTGATTACCGCATTGTTGACAAAACATAAAATCCCCTCCTTTATGCGTGAGCATATGCTTCAATTGAATTAACACTTGTTTCGTTTTTTTCAAAATCAAGATTTTCAATATGCTTCATAGCATGAGCATAAGCATTTTGCTGTTTTTCTTTGTTTAATTTTGCATTGATAAAAATACTGTAAGAGCCGTCATCATTATGCGTGACCGCTTCGTTTACAGAAGTGTTCGGAAAGTCGATAAGATGCACATAAACATCACTCATTAACCTCATCATCCCTTTGCTTTAACGCTTTTAACATAGCGTGTATAACTTTTAAATCTTCCGGCTTCACTTTTTGTGCAGCATCAAATAACAACTTTAAGTCTTTATTCTCAAAGATTGCCTGTGCTATCTGGGCGGTTTCGTCATCAAAATAATAATCGTCAACAATGTTTCTGCCTGTTGATAAATAGGAAACATTTACACCAAGATAATCAGCAATTTTGAGCAATCGGTCATTCGGCAAAGTACCTTTTTTCAGAGAGCTTATATATCCGTTTGAGAAATCACAATCTCTTTCAAGCTTTGAAATCGGAATATTACGCTCTGAACATATTGATTTTATACGTTCTACTGTATTCATACTATCCCACCTTTACACAATTTAGATAAAAGTCTAAAAATGTGCTTGACAATTTAGATGATAGTCTATATAATACAGCTATGGGTTAGAGAAAAGCCTAAGCTGATTATATAAACTATCTAAAATATTTCTGTAGCAAGTTTTATTTTAGAGTATAATCTAAATTTTGTCAATCGCTATATATAGAATTTCTCTATAATACCACACAAAATGTAGGCTTTTCTCCCTAAAATTATAAAGAAAGGAGAAAAATATGCTTTTTAACAAAGTTAAGAAATATTGCGAAGATAACAATTTGAGCGTGTCAGCCTTTGAAAAACAATGCAATCTTTCTAACGGAACAGTAAGCAAATGGAAAGACGTTCCTGCTGATAAGGTTCAACTAAAAACTCTAAAGAGAATTGCAACAGGAACCGGAACACCATTGGAGGATTGGATTGGATAAGGAGGTTAATCATGGGGAATAACAAACCAACGCAACGTGACAGGGTTTTGCAGTATATCCGTGATTTCGGCTCTATCAATTCTTATCAAGCTTATGCAGATTTAGGCATAACACAGCTTGCAACAAGGATTTATGAACTTAAGAAGCGTGGATATGAATTTGACAAGGAAAGAGTCAAGACAAGGAACAGATATGGAGATAAAACCCATTATGACAAATACAGACTAATCGGAGGAAATAACATTGAAAAATCCGAAACGATTGACACGTTCGCATAAAGAATTACTTTCAAAAAACGGATTGAATTGGAAAGAGTATTCGTTCGTTGAGGAATGGGAAACAAAAGTGATTTTTTATCATAAACCAACAGGAGCATTGAAGCCTGTTGACAAGAAGAGGAGATAGCAAAATGAATATAAAAAAGGTAGCAGACTTTCTAAATATCTTGCTGTTTATCACAGC
>CAJGDQ010000155.1 GCA_904502215.1 Clostridiaceae bacterium | reverse complement strand
GGTCTTGGCAAAACCCATTTGACCTTGGCTATTGTATCGGGTGTTATAGAAAAGGGATATCTGCCAATCTATGCCTCGGCTGAAAATCTTTTTTCCTCTATAACTGCTGAAAAGTTTTCGGGAGAGGGAAGAGGCACTTATGAATCGGCCCTCAACTCTGATTTATTGGTTATAGATGACCTTGGCACCGAGATGGCAACCGAGTTTACAAAGTCGGCCTTTTATAATATAGTTAACACAAGAATTTTGAACGGTAAGCCAACTATAATTAATACAAACCTTTCAATGAAAGAAATTGAAATCAAATATTCCGCAAGAATTTCCTCGAGATTAATTGGAAATTATGAGGGTAATAAATTCTTAGGTAATGATATTAGACAACAAAAGTTATTAAATAAGTAATCCGAGAGGGGATTAGTTTTGGCAATTAAAAAGTATGATGCAGGGTTTTATGAGGTTGCGGTTATAGGCGGCGGCCACGCAGGCATTGAAGCGGCTTTGGCTTCTGCAAGGCTTGGCTGCAAGACGGTTATGTTCACCGTAACGCTTGATTGGATAGGAAATATGCCCTGTAACCCTTCAATAGGCGGCACCGCAAAGGGTCATTTGGTTAGAGAGCTTGATGCTCTTGGAGGAGAAATGGGCAAGGCTGCCGATAAATATACACTCCAAAGCCGAATGTTAAACCTTGGCAAAGGGCCTGCTGTTCATTCGCTCAGGGCTCAGGTTGATAGAAGAGCATATAGCGGTTATATGAAGCATACTGTTGAACTTCAAGAGGGACTTGATGTTAAGCAGTGCGAAATAGTTGATATATATAAGGAAGATGGCCTTTGGCATTGTGTTTCCTCATTGGGAGCGGATTTTAAGGCAGAAGCTGTTATAATTGCAACAGGAACTTTCTTGGGTGGAAGAATTTATGTTGGCGAGGTAAACTATGCAGGAGGCCCCGATGGCAGTTTCCCTGCAACCGAGCTTGCAAATTCCCTAAAAACACTCGGCGTTCCGCTAAGGCGTTTTAAAACGGGAACACCAGCAAGAGTTGCAAGAGATAGCATTGATTTTTCGGCGCTCGAAATTCAAGAGGGAGACGAAATAACAGTTCCCTTTAGCTTTTCTACCGAGCAAGCACCCGAAAATAAGGTTGTTTGCCATATCGCTTATACCAATGATGAAACCAAGCGTGTTATCCTTGAAAACATAAACCGCTCGCCCTTATATGCGGGTGAAATTGAGGGAGTAGGGCCTAGATATTGCCCGAGTATTGAGGATAAAATTGTTCGCTTTAGCGATAAGAAAAGACATCAGTTTTTTATAGAGCCTTGCGGAGAGGAAACCGAAGAAATGTATCTTCAGGGGCTTTCCTCATCCTTGCCTGAAGAGGTGCAGATAGAACTTTATAAAACTGTTGATTGTCTTAAAAATGTTAAGATAATGCGAAACGCTTATGCTATTGAGTATGATTGCGTTGACCCGTTGGCACTTAAAAGCACACTTGAAATGAAGGATTTTGAAAATCTTTACGGTGCGGGTCAGTTCAACGGCTCTTCGGGTTATGAAGAGGCGGCGGCACAGGGACTTGTTGCAGGTATAAATGCGGCAAGAAAGGTTAAAGGCCAAGAACCATTTGTTTTATCAAGGGCTTCTTCATATATCGGAACCCTTATAGATGACCTTGTAACCAAGGGTTGTATGGACCCTTACCGTATGATGACCTCAAGAAGTGAATATCGCTTGTTGCTAAGACAGGATAATGCCGATGAAAGACTTATGCCAAAAGGTTATGAGTTAGGTCTTATAAGTGAAGAACAGTATGATAAGTTCTTGAACCTTAAAAAACTTAAAGAAGAGGAAATCGAAAGGGTTAAAGCTATTTTCTTAGGACCGAATGAGGAGCTTAATAAATTGTTTGAGGAAAAGGGCACCGCTGTTATGACAACAGGTATGCGTTTATCCGACCTTATAAAACGTCCTCAGCTTTCCTACGAGGATTTAGCGCCCTTTGATAAAACGAGACCCGAGCTGCCCTTCGCAGTTAAGCAAAAGGTTGAGGTTGAGATTAAATATGAGGGATATATTTCTCGCCAACAGGCTCAGGTTAATGAGATGCTAAGGCTTGAGGGAAAAACAATCCCGGAGGATATAGATTATTCCATAATTAATGGACTCCGCCTTGAAGCTATTGAAAAGCTTAATAAAATAAAGCCTGCAAATATTGCTCAGGCTTCGAGAATTTCGGGAGTAAGCCCTGCCGATATATCGGTATTGCTTATTTATCTTTCAAAATAAAAATTAACCGCCAATAAAGGCGGTTAATTTGTTTACCGAATGTTTACATATTTAGTTTAAAAAGATAGTAAAATAAGTAGCATAAGGAGGATTTCTTATGGAAGATTTTAATTATATGAATAATGATACCTTTGTTAAACCGAAAAAAAGATATGGATTGGGAACGGTTTTGCTTTGCAGTATACTAGCGGCAGTTATAGGTGCCGGCAGTTGCTTGGCGGTTATGGTTTATTATCGTCAAAACCAAAAGCCGACAACCGAAAACTCTCTTTCGGGAACTAATATTAATATAAATGTTGAGGAGACTGCTCAGTCGGTTGTTGAGGCAGTTGCTAAAAAAGTAACCCCAAGCGTTGTTGGAATCAGAACAACAAGCTCGGTTATGAGCTTTTTTGGCGGAAGCCAAGAGGCAACGGGGGACGGAAGCGGAGTTGTTTTCTCGGCCGATGGATATATTATCACTAACTATCACGTTATCTCGGATGCAATAGGCAAACAAAACGGCAAGATTGAGGTTTTTCTTGAGTCTAAGGATGATAAGGCATATTCCGCTTCGGTTATAGG
>CAJGDQ010000154.1 GCA_904502215.1 Clostridiaceae bacterium | reverse complement strand
TTATAAACCGCTCCAAGAAAAACATTAACCTTATCGTTTTTTCCCTCTGCAACATATTTTGAAACATACCGTGAAGTTGCTGAGCTTAAACCAAAATCAATAAGGAATAATGTTATAAGTGAGGTTGCTAAGGTATAAAGCCCATAATTACTTTTGCCTATTTGCTGAACCATCCAAGGCGTATAAAGAAGCCCTGCCAGAATATTAAAGCCTATTGACAGATATGAGATTATCGCTCCAAGTTTAATTTGATTATTTCTCATTTTTTCTCCGATTTAAAACAATCTGTTTTTAATTTTATAAATCAATTTTGCAGGTCTGTAAAGATGCATAGTTATTATAAAAAACATTTTTTTATCAATACTGATAACAGGTATAAAATGTTTTTTCAGTTTGTTAACCGCTTTTATGCACTCTTTTTCAATATTTTTATATTCGCAAGGTAAATCAGGGGTGGTAAACATTTTATAGAGCAAAGCCATATTTGTTTTAATTCTCAGGTTTAAAAACTTTTCTTTCAAATGCTTAAAATCTGTATCAATAATTTCGCTTTTTTTCTCCAAAAACCAAAGAATATCAAGAAACTTAGAATCAAATCTGCCTCTCGAAGCAGAATTTTCAGTAGCATTACATTTATAAACCTCTTTTTCCTCAACCGCAAAAACAGGCTTTTTAACACACAATTGAAAAACAAAGAAACTGTCCTCATGGATTTTTCTGCCATCCACAAACCGCACTTCTCCAATGAATTCTTTTCTATATAACTTTCCGCAAGAAGAATATATTTCCGGCTTGTCCTCCAAACATAAAATCAAGGCTTCTTCGTTTTTATAAACCGCCTCTTTCTTTTTAAAAGAATCGTTATAATAACTTCCGCAAACTATATCAGCATCATTACTTACTGCACTTGAAAGTAAATCTTCCAAAGCATTTGGAAGTAGTTCATCATCACTGTCAACAAAAATAACATACTCGCCCTCTGCCAAAGACAAGCCCTTGTTTCTCGCTGCACTGACACCCAAATTTTCCTGCTCATAAAGTTTGATTCTATTATCCTTTTCAATAAGGCTTAAAACTTTCTTACTTGTATTGTCAGTCGAACCGTCATTTATAACCAAGATTTCTATATTACTGTATAGCTGACTCGAAATACTTCTTATGCAATTTTCAATAAAATGTTCCCCATTATATACAGGGACAATCACCGATATAAGTTTATCCATTTGATTCCTACCCTTTTACTAAGCCTTACTGCACGGGCCTTCGGTTATATTACCGTTTTTTAAGCCGTTTTGCAGATTTTCCGACAATATAAGAAAATTCTTAACCGCCGTTTTAGCACTCCATTCTTCCAGAATGGTTTTATATGCATTTTTTCCTATTATTCTTTTTTCTTCGCTAACAAGCAGTTTTTCAACATTTTTATACAATGACTTTTTATTTTGGTTTTTGAAAACATATCCGTTTTGGCCGTTTTTAATAAGAAAGCCAACAGAGCCTATTTTATCACCTGCAACAACAGCACAGCCTGAATTCATAGCCTCATTAAGCACTGCGCCCCAACCCTCATTTCTATCCGAAGTGAAAAGAAAAATTTCGCTTTTTTCCATATATTTTCGCACTTCTTGAGGATTCATTTGTCCCAAAAGGGATACATATTCTTCCAGACCGTAATCCTTAATCATTTTTCTAAGCTTGGCTTCCATCGGTCCGTTTCCGATAATTTTAAGATGGAAATCAAAACCGTTTTGCTTTAAACGGCTTGCCGTTTCTATCGCCAATTCAGGATGCTTCCAGGAAATAAGTCTGCCTGCCCATAAAATAGAATTTTTTTCTTTCCCGTTTATAAGAGTTTCAATATTTTCGTATTCCTTAACTTCGGGGAAATATCCCCATTTATAACCCTTTCCTATAAAAGCCAGAGTTTTGGCAAAATCACTATATGCATAAGAACCGGCACAAAGTAAATAAAAATTTCTATGTATGCCGTTTTTAAAAAACTGTTTAATTGCATATAACGGTAAAAGTAAATATCTTCTTTTTTGCTTATAAATACGTTCGCTATAACAAAAGGTTAACTTTTTCTGTTTAAGCCTTTCTTTAATGAACATATAAGGAGCATGGCCAACTATAACTATATCCGCATCTGAACAAAGCTTAATTGCCTTATCCATATTCCCCTCATATACCGGTAACACAAAATCATATTCTTTGTTCATATCCTGATATCCAAAATCAATTCTTACCTTTGGAACAGGAGTTGTTGCAATAAAGGTGAAATCAACCGAGTTTGCAATGAATTCTTTGCAAACAGGCAGTTGATGATGATTAAGATAATTCGATATGAAAACTACTTTCATCCTCTTCAACCTTTCTTGTAAATCTCTAAATATTCCTTGAATTTTTTCTTCTGTTCAAATTCTTCTGCCCTTCTTGTGCAATTTTCGCTACTATACGGCTTCTCCTTAGTGATTTCGATTATCTTATTTAAGAGGCCATCTACATCGTCTTTCTCTACAACAGCACCGCAGCTTTCATCAATAATCTCAGGACTTCCGCCTGTATTAAAGGTTAAAACAGGGGTGCCGCAGGCCAAAGCCTCAATATTAACATTACCCAGCGTTTCCTCTCTCGTTGGATTTACAAAAAGGTCGGCCGCAGAGTAGATGCCCGCAAGCTCATCGGCATTTTGAGTAACACCGATAGATAAAATATTATCGAATTTTTCATTCGTTCCAACCAGAACTATCCTATAATCATCAGGCAATCTCTTTGCAAGCGAAATGAAAACATCTATTCCCTTTCTTTTATCCCAACCAAAAGAAACTCCGAGAATTATCTTTTTATCCTGTAAGGAATAT
>CAJGDQ010000153.1 GCA_904502215.1 Clostridiaceae bacterium | reverse complement strand
TAAGTTTTACGGCATCCATATTAATTCCGGCCTTGGTTGAGCCGATATTAACCGAAGAGCAAATATTATTTGTTACCGAAAGAGCCTCGGGAATAGAACGGATAAGCGCCTCATCCCCTGCCGAAAATCCTTTATGAACCAAAGCGGAATATCCGCCTATAAAGTTAACCCCCGTAGCATCAGCAGCTCTTTGAAGAGCCTTAGCATACATAACAGGGTCGCCGCCCGAAGAGGCTACAAGCATAGAAATCGGGGTTACCGAAATTCGCTTATTTATAATCGGTATACCATACTGCGCCGAAATCTCTTCACCTGTTTTAACAAGATTTCCTGCCATTCGGGTTATCTTATCATAAATCTTATCACAGGCCTTTTTAGCATCCGAATCGGCACAATCAAGCAACGATATTCCCATCGTTACGGTTCTTATATCAAGATTTTCCTCGGAAATCATATTTATGGTTTCCATTATATCATTAAGGTTTATCATTACTTTGCTCCTTAAATTCTATGCATGGAATTGAAGATATCCTCGTGCATAACTCGAATATCCAGATTGTTTTTCTTGCCCAATTCTTCCATTTTAGCCGAATACTCAGCAAAAGAACAATTGAGCTCCTTGATTTCGGTTAACATTACCATAACAAACATATCCTGCAAAACCGATTGAGTTATATCAACAATATTGGCGTTACACTCAGAACAAATAGCGCTAACCTGAGAAATTATACCAACTGCATCCTTACCTATTACTGATACGATAGTTTTCATCAAAAACTTCCCCTTTTAAAATATTGAAGTAATTTTATCATATTTTCTTTATAATATCAATTAAAATATTAAAATTTGCACGAAAATTTGCGCCATAAAGTTATTTTTTTGCTAAAATGATACAAAATTAGTCTATTTTGTGTGTTCGTTAAAAAATAAACACAATATATTGTTGATAAAGTTTTAAAAAGCTATTGACAAACCAATAAAAATATTGTAGAATTATAGCACAAAATCACTGCGTGACTGACGGATACGGGGATATACCCCAGGGAAGCGCAGTGATGGCGGGACTTCCGCCTTTTATGCCGACCGTCTGGGCAATTCAGTTTAAAGGCTGAATTGCCTTTTATACACTCTATTAATCATCATTTACTCACAAGGAGAAAAAAATGGAACACAAAAATTGGGAAGGTTTCAAAAAAGGAATATGGCAGGATGAAATCAACGTTCGTGATTTTATCCAATTGAATTATGCCGAATATCTCGGTGATGATAGCTTTTTAGCATCAGCCACCAAGAGAACTCAGGAGCTTATGAAAAAGCTTCAGCAGCTTTTCAAGCTTGAAAGAGAATATGGCGGAGTTTTGGACATTGATACTGCAACAGTTTCTTCCCTTACAAGCTATTCTCCCGGATACCTCGATAAAAACAAAGAGCTCATTGTAGGTCTTCAAACCAACCGTCCGCTCAAACGTGGAGTTAACCCCTTTGGTGGCATGCGTATGGTTCGTCAGGCCTGCGAAGCATACGGCTACAAGCTCAGCAATAAGATTGAGGAAGAATTTAAGTTCAGAACAACCCATAACGATGGTGTTTTCAGAGCATATACCGAGGAAATGCGCCTTGCAAGACGCAGCCACGTTATAACAGGTCTTCCCGATGCTTATGGCAGAGGAAGAATTATCGGCGATTATAGAAGGGTTGCTCTTTACGGAACCGCCCGCCTTATCGAAGAAAAGAAGAAGGATAAAAAAGCCTTGGAGGGCGATATTTTCGATACCGCTCATATCAGACTTAACGAGGAGCTTCATCAGCAAATTTCCTTCTTAGGACTTATGACCGAAATGGCTTCTATGTATGGCTATGATATAAGCGAGCCCGCCAAGAATGCCCATGAGGCTATCCAATGGACCTATTTTGCTTACCTTGCCGCAATCAAGGAGCAGAACGGCGCCGCTATGTCGCTCGGAAGAGTTAGCACCTTCTTTGATATCTATATTGAAAGAGACCTTAAAAACGGAACCCTAACCGAAACTGATGCCCAAGAGCTCATTGATGATTTCGTTATGAAGCTTCGTATGGCGAGACATCTTAGAACTCCCGAATATAACGAGCTTTTCGGCGGCGACCCAATGTGGATTACCGAGGCAGTTGGCGGTATGGGCGAGAACGGTAAAACTCTTGTTACAAAGAGCAGCTTTAGAATACTCAACACCCTCTATACCTTAGGTCCCTCACCCGAGCCGAATCTTACTATTCTTTGGTCTAATTCCTTGCCTGAAAACTTTAAAAAGTTTTGCGCCAAGGTTTCGGTTGATACCGATTCTATCCAATATGAAAACGATGACCTTATGCGCCCGATTTACGGGGATGACTATGCTATTGCCTGCTGCGTTTCTGCTATGAAGGTTGGAAAGCAAATGCAGTTCTTCGGCGCTCGTTGCAATTTGGCAAAGCTTTTGCTCATTGCTCTTAACGGCGGTTATGATACAACAAGCGGCATTCATATCGGTCCTCAGATGCCCGTTTGGAAAAACGATAAGCTTGATTATAACGGCGTTATGAGAAGACTTGATGATTATATCGAGTGGTTAGCAAAGCTCTATGTTAATACAATGAATGTTATCCATTATATGCACGATAAGTATGCTTATGAAAAATCTCAAATGGCGCTTCACGATACTGAGGTTGAGCGCCTTATGGCATTCGGAATTGCAGGACTTTCGGTTATTGCCGACTCTTTAAGTGCTATTAAATATGCCAAGGTTACCACCATTAAGGATGAAAACGGCTATATTGTTGATTTCAAAACCGAGGGTGATTTCCCGAAATTCGGCAATGATGATGACAGGGTTGATTTAATCGCCAAGGAAATGACCCATAAAATGATAACC
>CAJGDQ010000152.1 GCA_904502215.1 Clostridiaceae bacterium | reverse complement strand
AATTAGAAAGCTCTTCAAGCTTATCAAGGTCCTCAAGCTCACCCTTACCCTCGATGATCTTATCGAGAAGCTCGAGAAGTCTCTTCGTACCTATACGGCAAGGAGTACACTTACCGCAAGACTCATCAACGGTAAATTCAAGGAAGAATTTAGCCATATCAACCATACAGTTGTCTTCGTCCATAACGATAAGACCGCCTGAACCCATCATACAACCGATAGCGGTGAGGTTATCAAAGTCAACCTCGGTATCGATAAGGGACTCAGGGATACAACCGCCTGAAGGACCACCTGTTTGAGCAGCCTTGAATTTCTTGCCGTTAGGAATACCGCCGCCGATATCATCTATAATATGGCGAAGAGTTGTTCCCATCGGAATTTCAACAAGACCTGTGTTATTAATCTTACCGCCAAGAGCAAATACTTTGGTTCCCTTAGAACGCTCGGTTCCCATAGAAGCGAACCACTCAGCACCCTTAAGGATAATTTGAGGAACATTAGCAAAGGTTTCAACGTTGTTTTCAACGGTGGGCTTGCCGAAAAGTCCCTTAACTGCCGGATAAGGCGGACGAGGTCTTGGCTCACCACGGTTACCCTCGATAGAGGTCATAAGAGCGGTTTCCTCACCGCAAACGAAAGCACCCGCACCAAGACGGATATGTAAATTGAAGTCAAAGCCTGAATCAAAAATGTTTTTACCTAAAAGGCCATATTCACGGGCATCATCAATAGCCTTCTGCAAACGCTTAACGGCAATCGGATACTCAGCACGAACATAAACATAACCCTCAGTAGCACCAATAGCATAACCGGCAATAGCCATAGCCTCAACGAGACAATGGGGGTCGCCCTCAAGAACTGAACGGTCCATAAATGCACCGGGGTCGCCCTCGTCCGCATTACAAACAACATATTTCTGGTCAGCCTTGTTGGGAGCGCATAAAGACCATTTAAAGCCTGTGGGGAAGCCACCGCCTCCACGACCACGAAGACCCGAATCGGTTATGCATTTAATAACATCCTCAGGAGTCATCTCGGTTAAAACCTTACCAAGAGCTGCATAACCATCCATAGCGATATATTCATCGATATTTTCAGGGTCGATAACACCGCAGTTACGAAGAACAACACGGTTCTGAGACTTATAGAAAGCAGTATCATTAAGAGCAACTGTTGCGCCCTCTTCAACTGCCTCATCAGCGCCTGTATCATTGTAAACCAAACGCTCAACGGGACGTCCCTTTAAAAGATGCTCTTCAACGATTTCCTTAACATCCTCGGGAGTTACACGGCTATAAAATGTTCCGTCAGGATAAACGATAACAACCGGTCCCAAAGCGCAAAGACCAAAACATCCGGTTTGAACAATTTTTACTTCCTCGGTAAGACCTGTTGCCTCAAGATTGCTTTCAAAAGCATCCTGAATAGCAAGACTTCCTGAAGAAGTACAGCCTGTTCCTCCGCAAATAAGCACATGTGCACGAATCATAAAACTATACCTCCAAATTATGCATTCTCGGCGGGAATGGTGCAATCAGCAACAACCTTGCCGCCCTTGAGATGCTCTTCAACAATCCTTTTAGCCTTATCGGCATCTACCTTAACATAGGTAACCTTTTCCTTGCCTGCCTCAAAAACCTCAACGATAGGCTCATACTGGCAAAGACCGATACAGCCTGTTTGCGATACGGTGACCTTTTCGGAAAGACCGTTTTGGTTAACCAAATCAACAAGAGTGCTCAAAACAGGACGAGCGCCTGCTGCGATACCGCAGGTTGCCATACCAACAACAACACGAATCTGAGCAGTTCCCTCTCGAAGAACAACCTTGTCCTTCATTTTTTCTTTGATTGCCTTGAGTTCTGCTAATGACTTCATTTGTATCTTCCTTTCATACTTAATTTACATATATTGTTCATTTAGAAACTCTTCTATCCACTTTATAACCTCGTAGCTATCAAGCGGCACATCTTCCAGCACCTCTCTAAGCTCTCTGGTATCAAGACTTGCAACCTTTTCCCCTTTTGTATGCTCAAAAAGGAAATCTCGGTCGGGGTGGCCTTGAATTAAAGTGGTTATACTTGCAACCACATCTCCCAAAGGAGTGCAGTCTATATGGTTTTTATAGAACACGGCTTCAACCGTTGTTCCGTGGTTTTCGGGGAAATCAGCTATATGCTTTGAGGAAATACTGAGGCTTCCTCCTGTTTGCTCAGCCTCTAACTTTAAAAGAGGCAAACCTAAACCTACTTTTCTCGTGGTTCTGGTTGTATAGAACGGGTCGGTAACACCCTTCAAAACCTCTTCGGTCATACCGCTTCCGTTATCCTTTATTGTTAAGGTTATGGTATCAACATCTTCCTTAACATATATTTCGGTAAGAGAAGCTCCGGCCTTAACCGAATTTTCCGCAATATCAAGAATATTCAGTGATATTTCCTTCATTTGCCTTCCCTCAAATAAGCAATTATATATTCCCCTGCATTATCACTGCCCTCGGGTATCTCGGGAAGAAGGAAAAATTCCCTGCTTTCCTTGATATCCCAAAGATTATGGGCATCTGAACTGATAATTATCTTAGACTCTTCCATTTTTGAAAGCCTTGCATATTCTGTTATTTTATCTGCTTGATGAACCTCGGCACAATAAAATTCAGGGCTTTCGGGGAAAGCTCCCAAAACCGCAATAACGCCGTTTGAGGTGCGGTCAATATGAGCAGGATAGCAAATCCCTCCAAAGCTTTCAACCAAACTCGGTGCCTCATCAAGACTCACCGTAGTTGCACTGATTAGCAAATGCTCCTCATAGCCTAAAATATTATCTTCACTGTCAGTTATAATCTGTTCTCCGAAAATATCGGCACGGTTAGGAATAAGTATTCTTCTTTTCTCTATTTCCCTATCAAACTCCATAGCTTTTTCAAGGTT
>CAJGDQ010000151.1 GCA_904502215.1 Clostridiaceae bacterium | reverse complement strand
GAATGCACTGCTGACGGTAAGTTCTCTCTTACCGCTTGCCGTTGTATCGGCGCTTGCGGACTTGCCCCCGTTTTAACAGTAAATGAAGAGGTTTACGGTCGTTTAACAGTTGACGATGTAGACGGTATTCTTGAAAAATACGGATTTACAAAATAAAAAATTTTTCCCGAAGGGATAATTTCTTATGAAAATCAGTTCAATCAAAGATTTGCTGGAGGCTGAGGTTGTTTGTTGCGAGGAAGGTCTTTCCCGTCATGTTTATTCAGCCTGCGGCAGCGATATGATGAGTGATGTTCTCGCTTATGTTAAGGACCAGGCTGTTTTATTAACAGGTCTTGTTAACTCTCAGGTAATTCGAACCGCTGAAATGATGGATATGAATTGCATCGTTTTTGTTCGCTCTAAGATGCCTACTGCCGAAATGATAGAGTTGGCAAAGGAAAGCGGTATTGTTTTACTTGCAACAAGCAAAAGAATGTATGAGGCTTGCGGTATTTTATACAGCAATGGTCTTATAGGAAACAGGGTTAAAAATGTCTGAAGTGCTTAATTTCCATTTCGATGTTGATGGCAAGGATTTTACCTGTGCCGGTCAGGCATCGGTTATGGTTAAGAAGAATTTAAGGCAGTTAGGGCTTCCGCCCGAAATTATAAGAAGAGTATCTATTGCTATGTATGAGGGAGAAATCAATACAGTAATCCATGCAGGCGGCGGAACGGCCGATGTTAATGTTACTGAAGATTATATTGAGATAATTCTCGCCGATAAGGGCCCCGGAATTAAGGATATTGAACAGGCTATGCAGGAGGGATTTTCAACTGCAACCGATAATATCCGTTCTCTAGGCTTCGGCGCCGGAATGGGTCTTCCTAATATGAAGAGATACACTGATTATATGAAGATTGACTCTGTTGTTGGAGAGGGCACCACAATTACCATGCGAGTTAATATCAATTGATTTTATTGGCAGGTGTTTTGTTATGAATACATATAAACATTCTGTTGTTTTGGATGTTGAAAAATGTAACGGTTGCACCACTTGCTTAAAGCATTGTCCTACTGAGGCTATTCGTATTCGTGATAACCATGCGGTTATAAATGATGCTCGCTGTATTGATTGCGGCGAATGTATCAGGGTATGTCCTCACAATGCTAAAAAAGCGCGTTGCAGTGAGCTTTCGGCTATGGATAAATTCAAGTGGAAGATAGCTTTACCTGCTCCCTCGCTTTACGGTCAGTTTGATAATCTTGAAGATGTTGATTATGTTTTAGATGGACTTCTTAAAATCGGGTTCGATGATGTTTTTGAGGTTTCGGCTGCGGCTGAGCTTGTTTCGGCTTATACGAGGCTTTATCTCAAAAACGATTTGGCAAAAAAGCCGGCTATCAGTTCGGCTTGCCCTGCGGTTTTAAGACTTATAACCTTAAGGTTTCCATCTCTTAAAGAAAACATAATTCATATGCTTCCTCCATCGGAGGTTGCAGCTTATTTGGCACGTGAGCGTGCTAAACGGGAACACCCCGAGCTTCGGGATGAGGATATAGGTGTTTGTTTTATATCTCCTTGTCCTGCAAAGGCAAGTTATGTAGAAAACGGATTTGCCGATTATAAGAGTCGGGTTGATGTTGTTGTTTCGGTTAGTGATATTTATTTCCGTCTTATTTCAAAAATGAAATATGGCTCGGATGTTAAATCTCTATCTAATTCAGGTGTTATAGGAATTGGTTGGGCTTCTTCCGGCGGAGAGGCAACCGCAATTCTTAATGACAAATATTTAGCGGCGGACGGCATTGATAATGTTAACCGTGTTTTAGACCAAATTGAAAACGGTAACATACCCCATCTTGAATTTATTGAGCTTAATGCTTGCACAGGAGGCTGTGTTGGCGGAGTTTTAACCATTCAAAACCCATTTATTGCGAAGGCAAGGCTAAGAACTTTAAGGCGATATTTGCCAATCTCGCAAAACTCGCTATCAAAAGATGAAACCGAATTGCCTGATGAGGTTTTGTTTGAGAATTTGCCCGCTTATAATCCGATTTCAAGACTGAGTGACAGTATGGCAGAATCAATGAGGATGATGTCTGAAATTCAGAAGCTTAAATCTGAATTGCCCTGTATTGACTGCGGCTCATGCGGAGCTCCTAATTGCAGAGCTTTCGCTGAGGATGTTGTTAAAAAACAGGCAAGCCTTGAGGACTGCCTTATAAGACAACGCAAATTAAACAAAGGCGGCGAAAAGAATGAAGGTTAAAGAGTTAGCCCAAATTGAAGGCTTTTCGGCTGCGGTTTTGTGCGATGGTGAGCGTGAAATCGGCGGTGTTTATATCGGCGATTTACTCAGTTGGGTTATGGGCAGAGCTTCAATGGATGATGCCTGGATAACAATTATGTCCAACATAAATATTTTAGCAGTGGCTTCTTTGGCTGATACCTCTTGTATCATAATTGCTGAGGGTGTTAGTCTTGAAGAAGATGTTTTAAAAACGGCCAGGGAAAAAAATATCAATATTATTTATTCCGAAAGCCCGATTTATGAAACTGCGGTTTGCTTGAATAGAAGTATATGAAAAAGTATTATTACGATTTGCATATTCACTCAAGTCTTTCTCCTTGTGGGGATGATGAATCAACCCCGAATAGCATTGCGGGAATGGGAAAACTGAATGGGCTTAATATTATGGCGCTTTGCGACCATAACACCTGCAAAAACTGCCCCGCCTTTTTCGAGGCAGCAAAGCGGCACGGGATTTTACCCGTTGCAGGAATGGAGCTCACAACCTCGGAGGATATACATGCGATATGCCTTTTCCCAAACCTTGAAAAAGCTATGGAGTTTGATAGGGAAATAGAGAAAAGAAGAATACTTATTCCTAACCGTGCCGATATTTTCGGAGAACAGATTATAACTGACAGTGAAGATAATATTTTAGGCTATGAGGAGCATTT
>CAJGDQ010000150.1 GCA_904502215.1 Clostridiaceae bacterium | reverse complement strand
GATGCTTTGGATTTTGGCTTTGTTTGGTTGGAAAGAGCCTTAAAAGAGTAAATATAAATTCCGCACAGCATTTAAACTGTGCGGTTTGTATTTTTCTTAAATAATTCCATATTATATTCGGGTTTAGGACATATAATATATTAACGCAAACAGTTTGTTCTTGACATATTGGACTTTTAAAGATATAATACACTTCGTGTGTATTTTGCGTTCCCTAATTAAATTAAAATTAAGGTAGGTATTTTAAAATGGCAAAAGTCATTAAACTCACCCCTGATGGTCTTAAAAAAATTCAGGATGAACTTGAAATGTTAAAGACTCAGGGACGCGCGGATATTGCCGAGAAAATCAAGGTAGCTCGTGGCTATGGCGACCTTTCCGAAAACAGCGAATATGATGAGGCAAAGAATGAGCAGGCTAAAATTGAGGCTAGAATAGTTGAGATTGAAGCTATGCTTAAGAATGTTGAAATCATCGAAGATATTAAGGGTAAAGCTAAAAGCGTTGTAATCGGAGTTAAGGTTAAGGTTCTTGATGAGGAATATGGCGATGAAAGTGAATACCGTGTTGTTGGCTCAACCGAGGCTGACCCCAGAAACGGCAAGATTTCGGATGACTCTCCTGTTGGAAGAGCTCTTCTTGGCAAAAAGGTTGGGGATGAGGTAATTGTTGAAGCCCCCGGCGGTGAGTTCAAATTAAAGATTGTTGAAATCTGCAAATAAGCGGTGATATAAAATGCAAGAAAATAATATTAAGAATGTTGAAACAGAGAAGGAGCTTAACGAAATTCTTCGCCTTCGAAGAGAAAAGCTTTCGGCTTTAAAAGAGTCAGGAAATGACCCCTATGTTATAACCAAGTTTGATTTTAACAGTGATTCTGATACTATTAAATCGAATTTTGAAGAGTTTGAGGGCAAAACTGTAAGAATAGCAGGAAGAATTGTTGCTCGCAGAATTATGGGTAAGGCAAGCTTTGTTGGTCTTAGTGATAATAGCGGCAAAATTCAGCTCTATGTTAAGCGTGATGATGTTGGCGAGGATGTTTATGCCGCTTTCAAAAAGTGGGATATTGGCGATATCGTTGGTGTTGAGGGCTTTGTTTTTAAAACCCAAACAGGCGAAATTTCTGTTCATGCCAAAGAAATTACCTTGCTTTCAAAGTCTTTAATTCCGCTTCCCGAAAAGTTTCATGGTCTCACTAACAACGACCTTCGTTTCCGTCAAAGATATGTTGACCTTATAATGAACCCCAATGTTAAGCGTAATTTTGTTATTCGCTCAAAGTTCATTAAGTTTATGAGAAAATATCTTGATGATATGAATTATATTGAGGTTGAAACTCCTGTTCTTAATACAATTGTTGGCGGCGCTGCTGCTCGTCCTTTTGTAACCCATCATAACACCCTTAATATTCCTATGTATATGAGAATAGCAACCGAGTTGCCTCTTAAGAGACTTATTGTTGGCGGAATGGATAGGGTTTATGAGATAGGCAGAATTTTCAGAAATGAAGGTATGGACCCCAAACATAACCCTGAGTTCACAACTGTTGAATTATATCAGGCATACGCCGATTTCCATGATATGATGGATATTGCTGAGGGTATTATTTCGGGTGCTGCTAAGGAAATTCTCGGCTCTTATAAGGTTGAGTGGCTTGGTGAGGAAATTGACCTCACTCCCGGTTGGCGCAGACTTACTATGGTTGATGCCGTTAAGGAATATGCAGGTATTGACTTTGGCGCAATAACTGATGATAATGAAGCGGTTGAGGCTGCTAAGTCTATCGGAGTTGAACTTGCTGATACTGCCGATAAAACTTGGGGTAATGCTCTTTATGCTTGCTTTGACCAAAGGGTTGAGGAAAAACTTATTCAACCAACCTTTATAACAATGTATCCCGTTGAGGTTTCTCCTTTAACAAAGGCTTCTCCCGAGGACCCACGCCTCACCGAGAGATTTGAGCTCTTTGTTTGCCATAGCGAACTTGCAAATGCTTATTCCGAGCTTAATGACCCGATTGTTCAGCGTGAACGCTTTATGAAGCAATTAGAGCTTCGTGAAAGAGGCGATGATGAGGCGGAGATGCTCGATGAAGATTTCTTAACCGCTATGGAATATGGTATGCCTCCAACAGGTGGTATGGGAATCGGTATTGATAGAGCCGTAATGCTTCTTACTAATTCGGATTCTATCAGGGAAGTAATCTTATTCCCCACAATGAAACCTTTAGATTAATTTTAAACGGACTATGGAATATCCATAGTCCGTTTAAGTTTGTTATACAAGAAATCAAAAGACCTGAAAGATTATCTTTCAGGTCTTTTAGTTTATTTCTTATTTTGTTTTTTAAGTTCAACCAATATATCGGTTAATAACTCTTCACTGGTTGGAGCCTTGGGCTCTTCGGGAGCAGGTTCCTCTTCGGCTTTTTTAAGAAGCTTTTTCTCAGCAATATCTTTAGTTGTATTGAAAATTTTAATCATTAAGAAAATGATAAGAGCTATAAGAATAAAATCAATAACAACTGAAAGAAGGGAACCAAAGCCGATAACAACTGCTTCTTTAACGACTTCGCCATTTTCCATAACAGCGGGAATCATAGTCCAGTTGAGCTTGGTTAAATCCATATCGCCGATAACTCCGCCTAAGAAGGGCATAAAAACATCGTTAACAAGGCTTGTTGTTATTTTGCCGAAAGAGGTTGCGATGATAACACCGATAGCCATATCAATAACGTTACCACGCAAAATAAATTCTTTAAATTCAGTAAAAATACTTTTTTTATCCTTTTTCATTTTTATTCCTCCAAAATTTTAGATTCCGTCATACATACCGCTTTTGAACATATCAGCAATAGCATTAACAACGGTTTCTTTATCCTCTTTATAAGTAACTCCATACCACTTATCTTCAGCAACAAGAAGTTTAACATTCTTTTCGCCTTTTTCGATAAGCTCG
>CAJGDQ010000149.1 GCA_904502215.1 Clostridiaceae bacterium | reverse complement strand
ATATTGCAGGAACAAACGGTAAAGGCTCGGTTTCGGCAATGCTGAGTTGTATCTTCAAAAATGCGGGCTATAAAACAGGGCTATTTATTTCACCTTTTATTATAGATTTCAGGGAAAGAATTCAAATAAACAGTGAATATATATCCGAAAACGATTTGGTTTGTTATGCTGAAAAGGTTAAAGAAACGAATATCGTTTTAACCGAGTTTGAATTTATAACCGCCTTGGCTTTTTTATATTTCAAGGAGCAAAAAATAGATATTCTTATTTGCGAAACAGGGCTTGGAGGCCGATTTGATGCAACCAATACCCTTGATAATTTGGTGGCCGCTGTTATAACTAAAATAGGACTAGACCATACTGCTATTTTGGGTGATACCATCGAAAAAATAGCATATGAAAAATGCGGTATTTTAAGGGATTGCCCTGTTATAACCTCTCAGCAACAAGATGAAAAAGCTCTTGAAGTTATAAAAATGCAAGCAAATAAGCTTTATATTCCCGATGAAAATGCCCTTAAAGTTATAAATAATCAAAAGCTCGGCAACACCTTTATATATAAAGGGAAAGAATATGAGCTATCTTTATGCGGAGATTATCAGGTAGAAAATGCACTTGTGGTTTTAGAAACTATTGAAAACTGTGGGGTAGAAATTCCTTATAATATTATATATGTGTCCTTAAAGGAAACAAAATTCCCTGCCCGTATGGAGATAGTGAGGAAAAAACCGCTTGTAATTATTGACGGAGCCCATAATCCTGATGGAGCTTTTGTTTTAGCAAATGAGATTAAAAAGTTTTCGGGTGAAGTTGTTGCTATAATCGGAATGATGAAGGATAAGGATTTTGAAGAGGTGCTGAAAACAACCCTGCCTTATGTAAAAAAGGCTATTGCAGTTGAGGTTGAAAATATGCCTCGTTCCTTAAAGGCTAACGAACTAAAATCGGTAGCTGAAAAATATTGCAAATGCGATATGGCTGAAAGCTATGAAAAAGCTATCGAAATGGCGGGAGATAACCCGATATTTATTTTCGGTTCGCTCTATCTTGCGGCCGATATGAGAAAATTTTTTAAAAAAGACTAAGTGCGACAATTTTTTCACGGACAAGCCGTTAATATATTAATATATTGTATAACGGAGCGTGAAGAAATGTCGGTTGAAATAAATGTAACAGGAGAGGTAGTAACTGCTTATTTAAAAGGCGAGCTTGACCACCATACCGCCAAAGCAATGCGAGAAGCGATAGATGGTGCGGTTGAGATGAATATGCCAACCCTTTTGATTTTGGATTTTGAGGGTGTATCCTTTATGGATAGTTCGGGCATAGGCTTGGTTATGGGCAGGTATCGTAATCTCGTGAAATTCGGTGCTCAGCTTCATATAACGGGGGCTGGGCCTCAAATTTTTAGAATGTTTAAGCTTGCAGGCATTGAAAAGCTTGCAAAATTGGAAGGCAGGTGAAAAATATGAAGATAAAAAATAAGTTTTCTATGACATTCGTTTCCCGTTCGGCTAATGAGAGTTTTGCAAGGGCTTGTGTTACTGCCTTTGCAACCCAGTTAGACCCAACACTTGAGGAAATAAACGATATCAAAACTGCTGTTTCGGAAGCGGTTACCAACTGTATAGTTCATGCCTATGGTGAGCAAATAGGAAATATATACATAACGGCTGAGCTTATAGAACCTAATTCCATAAGAATTAAAATTCGTGATAAGGGTTGCGGCATTGAGAATATTAAACAGGCTATGGAACCGCTTTACACTTCCCTCGGCGGAGAAAGGGCAGGACTTGGCTTTGCGGTTATGGAAAGCTTTATGGATAAGGTCAGAGTTTCCTCAAAGCTTGGCAAAGGAACAACTGTTACGATGATTAAAAATATCAGTCCCCGTTTTATAGCCAATGGTTAAGAGCTGCGATAGAGATGTTTTCATTGAAGAGAATTTAGGGCTTGTTCATTCTATATGTAAACGCTTCTCGGGAAAAGGCGTAGAGTATGATGATTTGTATCAAGCCGGATGTATAGGACTGATTAAAGCAACCGATGCCTTCGATGAAGATAGGGGACTGATGTTTTCAACCTACGCTGTGCCTGTTATTATGGGTGAGGTTCGAAGACTTTTTAGAGATGGCGGTGCTATTAAGGTTTCTCGCTCGGTCAAGGAACTTTCCTTTCATATAAATAAAGAATGGGAAAGGCTGGAGCAAAAACTTTGCCGAGAGCCAACGGTTTTGGAAATAGCAAACGCCCTTTCGGTTTCGGCTGAAGAGATAACCGAAGCCCTTTGTGCTTCTCAGCCAACCGTTTCTTTAACTTATGATGATGAGGATGGCGGTGTTGCTGATATACCAACCATAAGCGTTGAAGAGGAAATAACCGACCGCCTTTGCATTGACGAAGCTTTTAAAATATTGAGTGAGGATGAGCAAAAGATTATGAAATGTAGATATTTTGCTCAACTAACCCAAAGCAAAACTGCAAAACTTCTTAATATGTCTCAGGTGCAGGTGTCACGTGCCGAAAAGAAAATACTGCTAAAACTTAGAACAAAACTCGTCTAATATGCCAAATTGCCTATTGCAAACCCTATATATTGTGTAGTTTTTGTGCAATAATTTCAAATTAAAAAAATATCAAAAAAACTTTAAAAAAAGTGTTGACAAAGGGGATTTAATGTGGTAATATAATCGAGCGCTTGTAAAAAGGAGCGCAAAAAAACGGACCTTGAAAATTAAACAACGAAGAAATAAGGACCCGACGATTCTTAAGAGAAATCTTATAAATCAATGGACAAAAAATGCGTCAGCATTTGAATTAAGTAAATGAGCTAAAGAGCTTATCTAGAAGATTTTAACACTTTGAGTGTTGAGATATAATTTTTTAGAGAGTTTGATCCTGGCTCAGGACGAACGCTGGCGGCGTGCCTAACACATGCAAGTCGAACGAAGTGTTGCGCTGAATTGAAGGTAGCTTGCTACTGAATTTTCTTGTGACACTT
>CAJGDQ010000148.1 GCA_904502215.1 Clostridiaceae bacterium | reverse complement strand
TGGCATTGGCTTTGATTGAGATAAAGTTTGCTAAAGTGCGTGAAAGAAACAAACTTTTATATCTCGCACTCAACGAATGTAGAAAAAACAATATAACTATTAGTTTTTCAAAATGAGGAATTCAAACGGATATTTTTAATTTTTAAAGTTTTCATTCTTGTTTTCTTTTTTGAGGAAAGGCCCCCCGAGTGTTATTGAGGTTATCGGGGGGCTCTTTCACCTATTGCACAGCGATTAAGCAGAGAATATAGAATGCAGAATTAACAATAAATAAATTGCAGATAGAGGTGCCAAGAAAATGAAAATTGATATGCATACACATTGTTTACCGGTAAGCCGTTGTGCTCATCATATGGCTGAATTGTTGCCTGATATGTTTCGTGAGGCGAGTATAGATGCTATTGTTTTGACTAACCATTGTTCGCCGTACCATTGTGATGTATTGGGAGAAACGCATGAAAAACAAGCGTTAGAGTACATTGACGTTTATCGTCGCTGCAAGCAGAGAGGCGAAAGTATTGGCTTTAAAGTGTTCTTTGGTGTTGAGGTTAAGTTAATTAATGAGCCTAACTTACCTGAATTTCTATTGTATGGTATCTCTGAGGAAGATTTTATATTGCATTATCCACTATATGATAAAACTCAAAAGGAATTGTATGATTTTTGTGAGCAAAAAAATATTCTTATGGTGCAGGCGCATCCTTTTAGGATAGAACAAGGACATAAACCTGCAAATATAAAATATGTTCACGGTATCGAGGTATATAATTCACACCCTTCCTTTGATGCAAACTTCGAACAAGCCTTTGATTTGGCAAATAAAAACAATAAAATTAAGACTGCCGGTTCGGATTTTCATATTAAAGCTCAGGCCGGTAGCGCAGGGATGATAGCACCCGATGATATTGAAGATCAATTTATGTTAAGGGAATATTTAAAAAAATGCAATTTTTCTATTTTTTCTAAGAAAGGTATTATTGAAATTTAAATAGTGTTTACAGACTTAAAACAGTAATCGCAGAAGGTTTATTGTTTGAGAGCACATAAAATTTTTGAGGTTTTCATTCTTGTTTTCTTTTTGAGAAAAGAGCTCCCGGAGTTTTTGGGGGCTCTTTCGTTTTTTAAAAAGCGCTATTAAAATTATCATTTGTTGAGGGAACGGTCTATATCACGATTGGGGCAAGGTTTTTGTATCATTTTAAAAACACAATAAAATCGTTGTTTTGTTGGCAAAATATATGATAAAATCAAGGTTTTATCAGTGTTTAGGGAATAAAAAACAGACCTAAAAGGATTTCTCCTTAAAGGTCTGTATGATATTGATTTTTACAAATCAGTTGTTAAAGAGCATTCCCCTGAAACAAATAAATCTAATTACTTAGACTCTTTGATAGCAGCCTGTGGTGCTATCAGCAAAAGAGGGAAATTAGTCATTTCTCTTACGATTGTAATTCGGATTGTATTTTTTACTAGCTTTTTCTAATTCTTTAAAATTACAAGATATTTTTACTAAGAATTCATTACCATTAATAACACCAAAATATGTTTTTTGTGCGTGGTCTAAAATATCAGCCTTCATTTTATTGCAAATTCTGATTTGATTCCGCAAAAGATTTCTGTATTTTTCATCTGGTTCCTTTGCAATATCAAAATTAATCAGCGCATCCTTATGTACGGGAATCATATTATTAAAACCTAAAAGTCCATATTCACCATTTTTAAGTCGTAGTATATGCTTACCTGATTTGATTTTTGAATGGTTGGGTTTCGGTGATTCCATTGGAACAAAATAATTTAATCCACCAAAAGCAAACACCACACCAACATATGGCCTTTTAGCATTTTTATTATGTTGAACTTTATCATCTATACTATGAAGATAACGAATATACTTATCTTCAACTCTATAAATTTTCAAATTCTCCATTCTATTACTCCTATTATTTGATAAAAGGCGAAACGAAACCGTTTCGCCTTTTTTAAGTCCCTACTTAACGGCAAGGGATTTCCGCTTTTTTAATTTCCATTTCACGGCATAGAATTTCCGCTTTTTTAGTTCCTATTTTCACGGCATAGGATTTCCGCTACAGAAAGGAGTCTAAATAATGGCATATTATTTAAACTCAATGTGGCAATGCCACAATTATATTATATGTTGTAAATTCAAAAAAATCAATAGTAAATTTTCACAAAAAATATTTTCAATTGAAAAAATGTAAGTGTTTGAAAATAAATAGACGGAAAAAATCCGCCCGAATTTCTTCGGGCGGATAGTTTTGCTTTATAAAGTCAGCAATTACTTGCTTTCCTTGATAGCAGCCTGGGCAGCAGCGAGGCGTGCAATCGGAACACGGAAGGGTGAGCAAGATACATAGTCGAGGCCAATCTTGTGGCAGAACTCAACTGAAACGGGGTCACCGCCGTGCTCGCCGCAGATACCGCAGTGCATCTCAGGACGAACCTTCTTACCAAGGGTTACAGCCATATCCATTAATTTACCAACGCCGGTCTGGTCAAGCTTTGCAAACGGGTCGTTCTCGTAAATCTTGGTGTCATAATAAGCTGAGAGGAACTTACCAGCATCATCACGGCTGAAGCCGAAGGTCATCTGGGTTAAGTCGTTAGTGCCGAAGCAGAAGAACTCAGCCTCTTTGGCGATTTCATCAGCAGTAAGACAAGCTCTTGGAATCTCCATCATTGTTCCAACTTCGTATTTAAGGTCAGCGCCTGCAGCTGCGATTTCAGCATCAGCAGTTGCAACAACGATATCCTTAACGAACTTCATTTCCTTAACTTCGCCGGTTAAAGGAATCATGATTTCGGGAACAATGTTCCAGTCAGCATGCTTCTTCTGAACAGCGATAGCTGCACGGATAACAGCAGCAGTCTGCATCTTTGCAATTTCAGGATAGGTAACTGCAAGACGGCAACCACGGTGGCCCATCATGGGGTTGAACTCGTGGAGAGAAGAAATGATATTCTTGATATCTTCAACGGTTTTGCCCTGAGCATCAGCGAGAGCCTTAATGTCAGCCTCCTCAG
>CAJGDQ010000147.1 GCA_904502215.1 Clostridiaceae bacterium | reverse complement strand
TGTTATTCTTCATAACAACGCCCTTTGGGTTTGCTATTCAGAGAAGAATGCCCTTCTTCGCTTCAACCTCGCAACTATGCGAGAGGAGCTTAGAATCGGCGGTAACCGTTCTCCCTTTGATAAGCCTCGTGATTTGTTTTTGGATGGCGATAAGGTTATGGTTAGCAATTATGGCTCCAAAAAGCTTACCGAAATCAACCTCAATACCTATAACGTTTTCGATTTTGAGGAATTTGAAGAGCCTGTTTATCAGTATGTTAAGGTTTCGGATAACCGCTTTGCTCTTTTAAAATCGGGTCTTTATCTAATATAAAACATAAAACAACCCAAAGAGATTTACTCTTTGGGTTGTTTTTCGATATATTACTTCGCAATTCGATATGATATAAATCACTTACAAGATTTATATCGATTTATCCGCAAAACCTTGTTGTTATTCTTTTTTGGCAAGACGCAGGGGAATAATCCCATTCGCTCATATTTTCTCCCTTATAGAAATACTTGATTTCGGGTGAAAAGCCTGTATCAAAGCTATCAATTATTATAAGCTTTATTTTCATTTTCTCTCTTATAATGCTTTTTATATAAACACTTGCCTGTTGGCCAACATAAACATCTCCCTTTGGCTCAGCAAGGCCTGCAAGGTTGGGGGTTATTTCAACAAAAACACCGTAATCCTCAACACTTCTTATAACTCCCGTTACGGTTTGCCCCGCCGAGAAAAGCTCGGCATTTTCTTCCCAGGTGCCAAGAAGCTCTTTATGGGAAAGGGTTATTTTCAGGTCATCCGAAATGCTTTTTATAACAACCTTTATCCTTTCGCCAACATAAAATCTATCTTTCGGATGGGAAATTCTCGATACCGAAATCGAATCTATCGGAAGAAGCGCAATATTTCCGCAGCCTATATCGCAAAATGCGCCAAAGCTTTCAAGATGGGTAACCCTTGCATCCAGAACATCGCCGCATTTTTTATTTTGGAGTATATAATCCTTGCATTTTTCTTGGGCGATTCTTCTCGATAGAAGAGCATAGGGTCTGCCCTCTTCATCGGCAGTAATTGCCGTTACAACAAAGCAAACAGTTTTTCCAACCCTTGAAATTAAAGCAATATCTCTGGTTGAGCCTTCCTCAATTCCAACCGCACCCTCAACCCGAGGTATAATTCCCTTCATACAGCCAAGATTAACAATAAGATTATGCGCCGAATCGCACATAACAACAGGTGCTTCAAGCACCGTTTCCTGAACCTTTGCTTCTGCTAAATCTGCCGAGGTAAATTTTATTGCTTTACCCCCGTTTGTTTTCCATCCTTCAGGACAAAAACCATCCATATTTCTCTCACCTTTCTTTTTGGGCAAAATTTGCCTTTCTTTAAGAAAATTATATGATAAAAATCCTGAAAAAATGATAGAATTATGTCTTATAAAAAAATATTTTTTATGGGTTTGACCATTGCCTTTTTGAGAATTTAGGGGTATAATAGTTTCATATTAGTTTATCTTTTGAAAGGTGATTTTAAAATGGCTGAAGAAAAAACAACAGGTTGCTCGGGCAATTGCTCTTCTTGCTCCAAAAGCTGCTCAGGGCATGACCCTCAGAGCCTTATCGAGCCAACCGGAGAATACAATAACATTAAACATATCATCGGCGTTGTTAGCGGAAAGGGCGGAGTTGGAAAATCTCTTGTTACCTCTTCTCTTGCCGTTCTTATGAGCCGCATGGGATATAAGGTGGGAATACTTGACGCCGATATAACAGGCCCCTCTATTCCAAAAACCTTTGGTATTAAGTCCCGTGCTATGCAAAACGAACTCGGCATTTTGCCTGCCGAAACCAAAACAGGTATTAAAATTATGTCGGTTAACCTTATGCTCGAAGAGGCCGATAGCCCTGTTATTTGGAGAGGCCCTGTTATTGCGGGTGTTGTTAAGCAGTTTTGGAAGGATGTTGTTTGGGGAGACCTTGATTATTTATTTATCGACTGCCCTCCAGGCACCGGCGATGTTCCGCTAACAGTTTTCCAAAGCATTCCGCTTGATGGCGCAGTTATCGTTACCTCGCCTCAGGATTTGGTATCGCTCATTGTTAAAAAGGCTTATAATATGGCTGAGATGATGAATATTCCCGTTCTTGGAATTGTTGAGAATATGAGTTATGTTGTTTGCCCCGATTGCAAAAAGGAATTTCATATCTTTGGCTCGGGCAGTGAATCGGTAGCAGAGGAGCTTGGTGTTGACCTGCTCGGAAAAATGCCGATTGACACCTCTCTTGCAACTCTTGTTGACAATGGCGATTTCGAGCTTTTCAAGGCCGATTACCTTGAAAACGCCGCAAAGGAAATTGATAAAAAGGTTAATAAATAAGAAAAATAAAACCACTTGAAAAAATTTTTTCAAGTGGTTTTTTCGATATATTGCTTTACAATTCGATATGATAAAATTCTCTTGCGTGAATTTTATCGGGTCTTAAAACATTTCGGTTGATAGGTAGCGGTCGCCCGTATCGGGGAGAAGCACCACTATTTTTTTATCCTTATTTTCTTCAAGCATTGCGATTTTTGTTGCCGCAAAAAGAGCTGCACCCGAGGAAATTCCAACTAGTATTCCCTCTTTTCTTGCGATTTCTCTGCCCATTCTCATGGCATCCTCATCCGAAACGGTTATAATCTCATCATAAATCTCGGTATTTAAGGTTTTTGGAACAAAGCCTGCTCCTATGCCCTGGATTTTATGAGGGCCTTTTATACCCTTTGACAAGAAGGGAGAGCTTTCAGGCTCAACCGCAATTATTTTAATATCTTTATTTTTGTTCTTTAAATATTCGCCAACGCCTGAAATTGTTCCGCCTGTTCCAACCCCTGCAACGAAAATATCAACCTCGCCATCGGTATCTTGCCAAATTTCAGGGCCGGTTGTTTCAAAATGAGCCTTGGGGTTTGCAAGGTTATAAAACTGCCCCGCAATTATACTGCCCTCTATTTCCTTTTCTAGCTCCTCGGCCTTTTCAATAGCGCCTGCCATACCCTTTGAAGCATCGGTTAAGATAAGCTCAGCGCCA
>CAJGDQ010000146.1 GCA_904502215.1 Clostridiaceae bacterium | reverse complement strand
TCCAAACCTCGCCATTTGGACCTCTGCCGTATGATGGAGGGTCCATAATTATAGCATCATATTTTTTGCCTCTTCTTATTTCCCTTTTAACAAACTTGAGGCAATCATCAACAAGCCAACGAACATTTCTATCGGCAACGCCTGAGGCCACAGCATTTTCCTTAGCCCATTGCACCATACCCTTTGAAGCATCAACATGGGTAACCGAAGCTCCTGCCGATAAGCAGGCTATGGTTGCTCCCCCTGTATATGCGAAAAGGTTAAGCACCGATATTTCTCGGTTTGCCTTCTTTATAAGCTCTTTAGCCAAGCTCCAGTTAACCGCTTGTTCGGGGAAAAGTCCTGTATGCTTAAAGCCCATCGGCTTTAAACGGAAGGTTAAATCCTCATAAGAAACATTCCAAACATCAGGAACATTCTTGAGTTTTTCCCAATAACCGCCTCCCGATGAAGAACGATGGTATATCGCATTGGCATTGTTCCAAAGCTTATTTTTCCTATTTGTGTTCCAAATAACCTGAGGGTCGGGACGGATTAAAATAATATCCCCCCAGCGTTCAAGCCTCTCGCCGCCCTCGGCATCTATAAGTTCGTAATCCTTAAATCCTTCAACTGTTCTCATTTTATCACTCTAAAATATACTTTGTTGTTTTGTATTCTCTCCAAAGGGTATTCCCAAATGGTCATACGCAAGCTTTGTTACACAACGGCCTCTTGCAGTTCTTGTTAAGAAACCTATCTGCATTAAATAAGGCTCATAAACATCCTCGATAGTAACCGCTTCTTCGCCTATTGCAGCAGCTAAAGTATCAAGACCAACAGGGCCGCCGCCGTAATTTATTATAATAGTTTCAAGCATCTTTCTATCGAAATCATCAAGTCCCAATTCATCAATCTCAAAACGGGATAACGCCGCCGAGGCGGTTTCTTCATCTATAATTCCGTTATATTCAACCTGAGCAATATCCCTAACCCTCTTTAAAAGGCGGTTGGCAATTCTAGGTGTTCCTCTTGAACGGGAAGCGATTTCTAATGCACCCTCTTTGGTTGCCTCAATTCCCAAAATTCCTGCTGAACGCATAACTATATCGGCTAACTGCTCGGGAGTATAAAGCTCTAATCTTAAAAGAACTCCAAAGCGGTCTCTAAGAGGCGCTGTTAACTGACCCGAACGGGTTGTAGCGCCAACAAGGGTGAAATGCGGAACATCAATTCGAATAGAACGGGCACTGGGTCCTTTTCCGATGATAATATCAAGAGAAAAATCCTCCATAGCAGGATATAAAATTTCCTCAACATTTCTGCTAAGACGATGGATTTCATCAATAAACAAAACATCGCCCTCTTCAAGAGAGGTCAATATAGCAACCAAATCTCCCTGCTTTTCAATAGCAGGTCCCGAGGTTACTCTAAGATTAACCCCCATCTCCCTTGCAACAATTCCTGCAAGGGTTGTTTTGCCAAGTCCCGGAGGGCCATAAAGCAAAACGTGGTCCAAACTTTCCTTTCTTTGCAAAGCCGCAGTTATATAAATCTTAAGGTTTTCCTTAACCTTGTCCTGACCTACGTATTCCGAAAGACTTTTAGGTCTAAGACTAAGTTCTGCATCGTCCTGAGTAAAGCTATAATCAGGTGAAACTATTCGGTTTTCAAAATCCATTTCGTTTTCTATCATAGATTAAAACCTCCTTGCAAGGCCTTTAAGTGCCTGTTTAATAAGCTCGGATGAAGAAAGGGTCGGGTCTAACTTTCCAACAGCCAAAGAAGCCTCGCTCTTAGAATATCCCAAGGAAACTAAAGCCTCTATCGCCTCGGAAGAAGAGGTGTTTGAAACCGCAGCCGCTACGGCCGAAATATCCTCAGTATTAGAAACCGCAACCGAGCCAACCTTATCCTTAAGCTCAAGAACTATTCTTTGAGCTAATTTTATTCCAACTCCTGAAGCGGCAGTTAAGGCCTTTGCATCATTTCCTGCTATGCTTAAAATTACCCTATCAGCCGAAAGCTCGGATAAAATAGCAATTCCAATCTTTGCTCCAACACCGTTAACCGAGGTTATGAGCTTAAAGGTATTAAGCTCTTCTAAATCGGAAAATCCGTATAAATCCATCGCATCTTCACGAACCACCATATGAGTATAGAGAAAAACCTCTTCGCCTATTTTTGTGAGCTTACTGTGTGCCGTTTTGGTAACAAAGCATTTAATACCAACACCGCCGCATTCTATAACAACAAAATTTAAATCGGAATATATGAGAGTTCCTCTTAAAGAAGCTATCATCTTTTTGCCTCCTTTAAAATTTTTGAATAAGAGCTTGCCGAATAATGAGCATGACAAACAGCTAGTGCCAATGCATCGGCAGTATCATCGGGTTTTGGAACTTCATTTAAACGAAGCAGGCTTTTAACCATTTCCATAACCTGTCTCTTCTCGGCTCGGCCATACCCCGTAACCGATTGTTTAACCTGCAAGGGAGTGTATTCATTAACCTCAAGTCTCTTATTTTGCGCCGCCAAAACGATAACTCCTCTGGCTTGCGCTACATCAATCGCCGTTGTGGTGTTAGTATTGAAATAAAGACGCTCAATCGAAAGGGCATCAGGCTTATACTTATCAATTATGAAGGAAAGGTCGTTATATATATCCTCAAGCCTTTCGGGGAAGGGCTTATGCGCCTCGGTGGTTATAGCTCCGCAACCCAAAACGCAAAACTTTCCAAGGTTATATTCTATAACCCCATAGCCAACTATTGCATAACCCGGGTCTATCCCTAAAATCCTCAATTAAAGCCGCCTCCTTCCAAAAAGCATACTACTCCACAATATTCATTATATTATAACATATCTATTTATATATATCAATTGTTTTTTGGTCTTTTATCTGCTTTCCTTTGGGAAAATTTTGCAAACAACAAAAAATGAGCAAACAGGAGCATTTTAGAGAAAAACAGAGCATTTTGGAGTTTAAAGGAAATATGCTTTATTTTTTATTGAAAAATGTTGAAAAAACGCAAAAATCACTTGACATTTTGCCGTTTTTGATATATATTTGTATACTGGTTAGATGTTGT
>CAJGDQ010000145.1 GCA_904502215.1 Clostridiaceae bacterium | reverse complement strand
GAATGAGGAGCTTAATAAATTGCTTGAGGAAAAGGGCACCGCTGTTATGACAACAGGTATGCGTTTATCCGACCTTATAAAACGTCCTCAGCTTTCCTACGAGGATTTAGCACCCTTTGATAAAACGAGACCCGAGCTGCCCTTCGCAGTTAAGCAAAAGGTTGAGGTTGAAATTAAATATGAGGGATATATTTCTCGCCAACAGGCTCAGGTTAATGAGATGCTAAGGCTTGAGGGCAAAACAATCCCTGAGGATATAGATTATTCGGCTATTAAGGGACTTCGCCTTGAAGCTATTGAAAAGCTTAATAAAATAAAGCCTGCAAATATTGCTCAGGCTTCGAGAATTTCGGGAGTTAGCCCTGCCGATATATCGGTGCTTCTAATTTATCTTTCAAAATAAAAATTAACCGCCGTTATTGGCGGTTAATTTGTTTACCGAATGTTTACATATTTAGTTTAAAAAGATAGTAAAATAAGTAGCATAAGGAGGATTTCTTATGAATGATTTTAATTATATGAATAATGATACATTTACAAAACCTAAAAAAAGATATGGATTAGGTGCGGTTTTGCTTTGCAGTATTTTGGCGGCAGTTATAGGTGCCGGCAGTTGCTTGGCGGTTATGGTCTATTATCGTCAAAACCAAAAGCCTTCAACCGAAAACTCCCTTTCGGGAACTAATATTAATATAAATGTTGAGGAAACTGCTCAGTCGGTTGTTGAGGCAGTAGCTAAAAAGGTGACACCAAGCGTTGTTGGAATCAGAACAACAAGCTCGGTTATGAGCTTTTTTGGCGGAAGCCAAGAGGCAACAGGGGACGGGAGCGGAGTTGTTTTCTCGGCCGATGGATATATTATCACTAACTATCACGTTATCTCGGATGCAATAGGCAAACAAAACGGCAAGATTGAGGTTTTTCTTGAGTCTAAGGATGATAAGGCATATTCCGCTTCGGTTATAGGCTATAATATTTCTGCCGACTTGGCTGTTTTAAAGATAGATGCCAAGGGACTCACTCCAATCAAGTTTTCCGATTCTAATAATTTAAAGGTTGGCCAATATGTTATAACGGTTGGAAATCCGGGCGGTCTTGAGTTTATGGATAGCGTTACCTATGGTGTTATCAGCGGACTTAATAGGGTTGTATCCTCTAACTCGGAAATTGAATTGATACAAACCGATGCAGCCATCAACCCCGGAAACTCAGGCGGAGCGTTGGTTGATGTTAAGGGTGAGCTTGTTGGAATAAACAGCGCAAAGATAGTTTCGGAAGAGTTTGAGGGTATGGGCTTTGCAATTCCTTCAAATACAGTTAAAGAAATTTGCGAAAATATAATCGAAAAACAAAATGCGCCCGAGGCATATATCGGTATTTCAATAAGCGAAAGATATTCTCCTTCGGTTCTCGAGTATTATGGTTATCCGGTGGGAGCGGTTGTGCTAAGCGTTGCTGATGGAAGCCCTGCTGATGAAGCCGGTATTGAGAGAGGAGATATTATAACCGAGTTTGATGGAACTGCAATCTCCAGGTATCAAATTTTAGAAAATCTTATCGAACAAGCCTCCCCCGGAGAGAAGATAGCCGTTAAGATTTATAGGAGCGGAAAATATTATTCAACAACTATAACAGTTGGCTCTAATAACTAAGCTGAAACCGACCTTGAAAAAGGTCGGTTTTTTGTCTTTTTAAAAGTTGGATATTTTTTCAAAAAAAGTGCTTGACTTTAAAAATCTTTTCGTTTATAATATTGTATTACTAATGATGATGGGGTATTGTGCGCCTATTATGTTTTTTAGGCGGTTTTTGAAGCTCGTTTTTCAATACAATATCTATCAGTCAGCTTTTTTCCAAGGCACTAAATATGCCGAAAATTTGCGGAGGAGTGATTATTAACCTATGAAGTCAACTTCAATGGTAAAGCCTGTCAAATTAGGCCAAAATGAGAGGATGACCTTTTCGAAAATCAACGAGGTTATAGATATGCCCAACCTCATTGAAATTCAGAAGGACTCTTATAAGTGGTTTGTTGAGGAAGGCCTCAAAGAAGTATTCAGGGATATGTCTGCTATTACAGACTATAGCGGAAATCTTCAATTAAGCTTTGTTGATTACCGTTTTGATGAAACCCCTAAATACGATGTAACCGAGTGCAAAGCAAGAGATACAACATATGCTGCACCTCTTCGTGTTACTGCCCGCCTCGTTAACAATGAAACAGGCGAAATTAAAGAAAGTGAGGTTTCAATGGGTGATTTCCCGTTGATGACCGAATCGGGCACCTTTGTTATCAATGGTGCTGAACGTGCTATAGTTTCTCAGCTTGTTCGTTCTCCCGGTGTTTATTATGCCGAGAAGGCTGATGAAAAAACAGGTAAAAGGCTCTTTTCCTCCACCATTATCCCCAACCGTGGAGCCTGGCTTGAATATGAAACTTCTGTAACCGATGTTTTATCGGTTAGAATTGATAAAAACCGCAAGCTTCCGATAACAACCTTTATCAGAGCTTTAGGTTTGGCTTCTAATGCCGAAATTCGTGAGACCTTTGGTGAGGACGAGCGTTTAGAGGCAACCCTTAATGCTGATGATACCAAGTCGGTTGAAGATGCATTGGTTGAGGTTTATAAGAAGCTTCGTCCGAGTGAGCCTGTAACTATTGAGGGTGCTCAAAACTACCTCTATCAGTTATTCTTTGATGCTCATCGTTATGATATCTCCCGTGTTGGTAGATATAAATACAATAAGAAGCTAAGCATTGGCGCTCGTATTAAGGGTGCTGTTTTGGCACGTCCCGTTATCGACCCGATGACAGGTGAGATTATCGCTGATGCCGAAACCAGTGTTACTAAAGAATTAGCTAACGAAATAGAGAAGAAGGGTGTTAACTCGGCTTATATTAAGGTAAGCGATAATGAGGGTAACATCAAAGAGGTTAAGGTTCTTTCTAACGGTATGGTTAACCTTGCTGACTTTACTGATTTCTCAGCCGAGGAATTGGCAGAGCTTGATAGCCTTGGCGTTAATGAACAGGTTTCCTTTGTTGTTCTTAAGGAAATCCTTGAAACCGCTGAAACCAAAGAGGCTCTTAAAGAGGCTTT
>CAJGDQ010000144.1 GCA_904502215.1 Clostridiaceae bacterium | reverse complement strand
AGGGGAGTTGCGGCGAAAAAACGGGGTTAGGCAAATAGGGGGTTAGGCAAAAAGGGGGTCGCCGAGTATGCGTGTAGGTGTGCGGCGGTCGAAATAATTAAGGGGAAAACCCAACCGCGGGATTTCCCCTTTTAAAACCCTTTTGCAAAGGCTTGTTTAAGGCTTATTAAAAAATACTAAACGCAACGACGATACCGACAAATACGATAGATACCATCGAAAGAAGCTTAATAAGAATGTTAATAGCAGGACCCGAAGTATCTTTGAAGGGGTCGCCAACGGTATCGCCAACAACTGCACCCTTATGCTGTTCGCTTCCCTTTCCGCCGTGAACACCGCTTTCGATATACTTCTTAGCGTTATCCCAAGCGCCGCCCGAGTTGGACATAAAGATAGCCATCAAGAAACCACTAACAGTAGCACCTGCGAGCAAACCAACAACACCGTGATATCCAAGCACCATACCGGTTGCAACAGGAACAACGATAGCAACGATGGTCGGCAAAACCATCTCTCTAAGACTTGCCTTTGTGCAAAGGTCAACACAGGAAGCATAATCAGCCTCAGCCTTGCCTTCCATAAGTCCCTTAATCTCTCTGAATTGACGGCGAACCTCAATAACAACCGACTGAGCAGCCTTGCCAACCGATTCCATAGTGAGCGCTGCAAAAACAAAGGGCAAGCAAGCGCCGATAAACAAACCAACTAAAACTGTTGGATTGGTAAGATTGAAGTTAACATCAACCTCTGCTCCTGCAACCTCTTTAACCTTATTAACATAAGAAGCCATAAGAGCTAGCGCAGTAAGAGCAGCTGAGCCGATAGCAAAGCCTTTACCTGTTGCGGCGGTTGTGTTTCCAAGAGAGTCAAGAGCATCAGTTCTCTGTCTAACCTCAGGTTCAAGACCTGCCATTTCAGCAATACCGCCTGCATTATCGGCAACGGGGCCGTAAGCATCGGTTGCAAGTGTTATACCTAAAGTTGAAAGCATACCAACTGCCGAAAGAGCGATTCCGTAAAGACCTAAGTTTGCATCATTAGCACCGCCCGAAGCAAAGTATGCGATAAGAATACAAATAGCAACTATAACAACAGGAAGAGCTGTTGAAAGCATACCAAGACCTAAACCACCAATAATAATGGTAGCAGAGCCTGTTTCGGACTTGGCAGCCAAGTGTTTAGTAGGCTTATAAGTATCCGAAGTGAAATACTCGGTTGACTGGCCAATGAAAACACCTGCCAAAAGACCTGCAAGAATAGCGAAATAAAGGCCGATAGACTCTTTACCGCCAAGGCATATCCAAACTATCGGGAAAGCCACAATAGCAATAACTATTGCACTGAAGTTTGTTCCACGGCTTAAAGAACGAAGCAAATCCTTTTGAGTTGCGTTTTCTTTAGTTCTAACAAGGAATGTTCCTATTATCGAACAAATAATACCAATAGCAGCCAAAAGCATAGGAACTGCCATAGCAAAGAAATCGTTTATATGAGTTTTTGCGGAAAATGCAGCAACACCAAGAGCTGAAGCTGAAATAATAGAGCCAACATAGGATTCATAGAGGTCAGCTCCCATACCTGCAACATCGCCAACATTATCGCCAACGTTGTCAGCAATAACAGCGGGGTTTCTTGGGTCATCCTCAGGAATGCCTGCTTCAACCTTACCAACAAGGTCAGCTCCAACATCGGCAGCCTTAGTGAATACACCGCCGCCAACACGAGCAAATAAAGCCATAGAAGAAGCGCCCATACCGAAGGTTAACATTGCACTTGAAACCTCACTGGGTCCAAGATTGAATACATTTTTAAGCAAGAAGAACCAAATTGAAATATCAAGAAGACCGAGACCTACAACAGTAAAGCCCATAACCGAGCCTGCTGAGAAAGCAACTCTAAGTCCCCTATTCAGTCCCTCACGGCAAGCATTTGCAGTTCTGGCATTTGAAGCAGTTGCTATCTTCATTCCGATAAAGCCCGACAAAGCGGAGAAAAATCCACCTGTTATAAAAGCAAAAGGAACGAAATAGGTTAGTAATCCAAAAAATGCCATAGCGAGAAGGATTACAAACATAGCAGCAAAGAATACTAATACAACAGTATACTGCCTTTTAAGATAAGCGTTTGCACCTGCTCTTATAGAGGAAGCAATTTTCTTCATCTTGTCAGTTCCTTCTGAGAAAGAAAGAACCTTTTTGGCTGTAAACACAGCAAACAAGAGGGCTAAAACCGCACCTGCAAAGGTAAACCAAACAATATAGTTTGTCATAAACTCAAACTCCTTTTAGGTTTTTATTCTAAAAAATAGTAATATATATTATAAACACTCGTTATTTTTTTGTCAAGGCAAATCAAAAAATTTATGTTTTATTAACAAATAACAATAAATTACGATTTATAATATGGTTACATTAACAACAAAGGAATGCTTTTATGAACTTTAGATACAAACTTATGCAATTTATGAGCGGAAGATATGGTATGGATGAAATGAATTATACCATTATCTTCACCGCAATAGCGCTTTCAATTGCAAATATATTTTTGCGCATTTTTCGCCTATATTATATATGTTATATATTTCAGGTTATAGTGTATGCTTTAATATTCTATGCCTTTTTGAGAGCCTTATCCCGAAATATAGAGACAAGGAGAAAAGAAAACACTTGGTTTAAAGCAAAAGCGAATAGAATAAGGAAAAAAAGAGAAATATATAACCAAAGAAAAGCTGATATTTTCCACGTATATAAAAAATGTCCTGCTTGCAAGGCGGTTTTGCGCCTACCCCATCGAATAGGGGTGCATAAAACAGTTTGCCCTAGGTGCTCAAAAGAATTTACAGTTAAAGTTAAAAAATAAAAAATTAGGTATTGACAAATTAAGGCGACTTGGATATAATATACAAGTCGCTTAAATTTGGCTGTGTAGCTCAGTTGGCTAGAGCATGCGGTTCATACCCGCAGTGTCATTGGTTCGAATCCTATCACAGCCACCAATTTGGCCCGGTGGTCAAGAGGCCTAAGACACCGCCCTTTCACGGCGGTAACACGGGTTCGAATCCCGTCCGGGTCACCAAAATAAAAAAAACTGCCCTTTAAGGGCAGTTTTTTATTTTCTAACCTTAACCGTAAATTCTT
>CAJGDQ010000143.1 GCA_904502215.1 Clostridiaceae bacterium | reverse complement strand
CAACGTATTTATGAAATACGTCAGGGTAGAGAGATAAGCGGTCTTACACACATTAAATCGGTTATTGAAAACGAAACGTATGACCGTTTGGCTAAAATGGCAGACCCCGAAACCAGAAACGAATATATTGGTATTCCGTCCGGTATTGGAGCGCTTGATAAAATGATAACAGGTCTTAATAAGTCCGACCTTATTATTTTGGGCGCTCGTCCCGGTATGGGTAAAACCTCGTTTGCCTTAAATATTGTTAGAAATGTTGCCGTTGGAACGGGTAAAACCGTTTGCTTCTTTTCACTTGAGATGACAAGGGACCAATTGGCTCAGCGTATGCTTTCGAGCGAAGCAGGAATTAAGAGCGAAAAGCTAAGAACGGGCGAGCTTGATGACAATGAGTGGGCAAGACTTGCTCAAGCAGGCGAAAATCTTTCAAAGGCAAATATTTTCTTTGATGAAAGCTCGGCTATAACCGTTCCCGAAATGAAGGCAAAGCTTAGAAGAATGAAGCCGGCTCCCGATTTGGTTGTTGTTGACTATTTGGGTCTTATGAAATCGGCAAAGTCCACCGAAAACCGTGTTCAAGAGGTTTCGGAGATTACCAGAAACCTTAAGATTATGGCTAAGGAGCTTAAAATTCCCGTAATTTGCTGTGCTCAGTTGTCCCGTGGCACCGAGGTTAAGGGCAAATCCCATAAGCCTATGCTTTCCGACCTTCGTGAATCAGGCTCTATCGAGCAGGATGCCGATATCGTTTTGTTCCTCTATCGTGAGAAATATTATGATAACGAGAAAAAAGAAGATGAGGATATGGGCGACCCGAATAAAGCCGAATGTATCGTTGCCAAGAACCGACACGGTGAGGTTGGAACGGTTGAGCTTTATTGGGATGGTCAGTTTACAAGATTCACCTCTGTGGAAGTGTTTAGATAATGAAATCGCAGGTTTTAAAGGCGATAGAGCGGTTTTCGCTGCTTGATAACCGCAATATAACAGTTGCCCTCTCGGGCGGTGCCGATTCTATGGCTCTGCTTGGAGTTTTACTTGAACTCAAAGAGGAGTATGACCTAGAGATTGCCGCCGCTCATTTTAATCACAGGATTAGGGGAGCGGAGGCTGATAGGGATGAGGCTTTCGTTAAAGAATATTGCGAAAAAAAGGGTGTTGAGCTCTTTTTGGGGAGCGGCGATGTTCCTTCATATGCCAAAGAGCAGGGACTTAGCTTGGAACTTGCCGCAAGAGAGCTTAGGTATGAGTTTTTGAAAAGCGTTTCTAAAGGAAATGTTGCAACTGCTCATACTGCGAGCGATAATGCTGAAACGGTTATTTTCAATTTAACACGTGGCAGTGGCGCTGAGGGGCTTTGCGGAATACCGCCTAAAAGGGATATTTTTATCCGCCCTTTAATTTTGGCAACAAGAGAGCAAATAGAAGAATATTGCAAAGAAAACGATATTCCTTTTGTTAATGATAGCACTAATTTTTGCGATGATTATACAAGGAATAAAATAAGGCATAATGTAATTCCTGTTTTAAAGCAAATAAATCCTTCTTTTGAAGGGGCTGTTTTAAAAACCTCTTCTATCTTAAAAGAGGATAGCAGTTATCTTAATTCTTTAGCTGATGAATTTTTAGAGCAAAACCTTAAAGAAGATAAATTGAGGCTTGAAGATTTTAAGGAATTATCAGTTTCGGTTGCTAAAAGAGTTATTAGAAAATTTATAGAAAAGGAAGATATAAGTCCTGAGAATATCCATATTGAAGAGGCTTATAATATTGCACTTTTCGGCGGAAAAATAAATCTCCCAAAAGATTATCATCTGATCTCAAAAAAAGGTTATTTGTTTTTTGAAAAAGAAGCTTTTATGAAGAGAAAATCGGTTAAAATAACCGAGAGTGAGAATACTTTTTTTGAAAACTGCCAAAAAGTTAATAATTTGTTCTTAAATAATGCAGTTGATTGTGATAAAATCATAGGCAATTGGGAAATACGAACAAGACTTTCGGGTGATAGTATTCGCCTAAAAGGGCGAGGCTGCACCAAACCGCTCAATAAACTGTTCAGTGAGCTTGGCGTTCCGGCAAATCTTAGAGATGAAATTCCGGTTATCGCAGATGAAAAGGGAATTGTTTGGGTTATGGGCGTTGGTGTTGCCGAAAGATGTGCCGTTACTAAAAACTCTAAAAGAGTTTATATTATAGAAGTTTAGGAGAGAAACCCTTGAAAAAGAATTTTAAAAATGTCCTTTTATATTTAGGAATACCGATTATCTTAATTTTAACAATAACATCGGTTTCCTATCTCACTAAGAATACTGCCGAGATGAAGTATTCCGAAATTGTTACTATGGTTAAAAATAATGAGGTTTCGGAGTTCACACTTAATCTCTATAGCGGCGAGCTTACCTATACCAAGAGGGATGATGGCAAGAAATATCGCTATAATGTTGCAGACCCCTCGATTTTCTATAACGATGTCAATGAAGCTGTTATGAAAATCAAGGAAGAGAATGCCGGCACCGACCTCGATATAGATTTCGATTATGATGAGGGCGGCGAGGGCGCTTGGATAATGAATCTTTTGCCAACCGTTTTAACAATAGCGGTTATGGTTATTTTCTGGATTTTCATAATGCGCCGTATGAACTCAACTATGGGTGCCGATAAAACTATGGGCTTTGGAAAATCCAAGGCTCGCAAGGCTGATGGCAAAAAGAAAACCACCTTTGCTGATGTTGCGGGCGCTGATGAAGAAAAAGAGGAAATGGCTGAGATAGTTGATTTCCTTAAGGACCCCAAAAAGTTCAATGACCTTGGTGCGAGAATCCCTAAGGGTGTGCTTTTAGTTGGCCCTCCCGGAACGGGTAAAACCCTTTTGGCTCGTGCTGTTGCAGGCGAGGCGGGAGTTCCTTTCTTCTCAATTTCGGGCTCAGATTTCGTTGAGATGTTTGTTGGTGTTGGTGCTTCCCGTGTTCGTGATTTGTTCTCAGAGGCTAAGAAGGAAGCTCCTGCAATAATATTTATCGATGAGATAGATGCTGTTGGTCGCCAAAGAGGTGCAGGCCTTGGCGGTGGACACGATGAGAGAGAGCAAACCCTAAACCAATTACTTGTTGAGATGGATGGCTTCGGTGTTAACGAGGGT
>CAJGDQ010000142.1 GCA_904502215.1 Clostridiaceae bacterium | reverse complement strand
TTCGCTCGGGGTCGTTTTGATATGAGGGTCTTGGGTCGCTTTCGAGAATTTCCTTTAAGGGCTCTAAAATTTCTTTTGGAAGGCTATCTTCTATCCCTTCGCCAAACTCAACCTTTAATTTATTCTCGAAAACATCGGTTGAAAAACCGCCCAAAGCCTCAGGATGAGAATCGGTATATGCAATATATGGCTTTATATCATAAATCGGAGTGCCATCCAGCATATCCGCTCCCGAAACCTCTATTTGAGGACCCAGCTCGCTCTTTTCGATTATTCTTTCTATCTTAACCGAGGAAAGACCGATAGGGTTTGGCCTAAAGGGAGAACGGGTTGCGAAAACGCCCATTCGTTTATTTCCGCCAAGTCTTGGCGGGCGAACAGTTGGCGACCAATCATCAGTTTCAGCCTCAGAAAACTTCCAAATAATCCATAAATGCGAATATCCCTCAAGGCCTCTCAAAGCCTCTAAATTCCTATATTCCTTTTCGAAAACAATTCTTCCTTTAACCGACTGCACCAAACCGCTTTGCCTTGGTATTCCAAACTTGGTTGGAAAATCGGTTTTTATCCTTGCGATTATATTTAACGCTTTATTATCCTTCATATCAAGCATTATAGTTCCTTAAGAACTCTTCCCACTCATCATCGGTATTTTCGCTGTTTTTCTTAAACTCCTCATAAAGTCCCTCAGAAACCTTTTTATAAAGCTTATTAGTGTTTATTCTTTCTCTAACAGCGATTATTACCATCCAAATAATAGTTATTGCGGCTAACGCCAAAGGAATTAAATGACGCCAATAAAAGCTTGGCTTAAATCCCCAAAAACCGAGAACATCGCTCATTTCTCTACCATAGGTTACAATAAGCATAACCGATGACGCAAGGCTTGAAACAGCACCTACAATATTTATTTTAAAACAGGTTAAAACGAAGCCTAAAATCAACCCTAAACTGCAAACCGCAACCGTTAACACAAGCCCTTGAAGCTGAGCCATTTTTCCCTCACCTGCAAAATTAATCCAAATGCTTAGAAGGAAAAATAAGTTCATAAGCAAGGCCCAAGAAGCCGATAATATATGGACTACTTTCAAGCCTTTATATAGCTTTCCGCCGATTCTTGCATATTCTATTCCTCTTTTTTTCTCGATTTCTCGAACCCTTTTTAAAACGCCTGAATATTTTTTCATTTTCATCACCTTTTTTAATTATACACTGTTATACCCTCCTTGACAAGTCTTTTAAAGTTAATATAATATAACTTAGGTGATAAATATGAAAAAAATCAATATAGTTATGGTTGAACCTGAAATCCCTCAGAACACAGGTAATGTTGCTCGCACCTGTGCCGCAACGGGAGCAAGGCTTCATCTCGTTGGCCCTATGGGCTTTAAAATTGATGACAAAAAGCTTAAAAGAGCAGGCCTTGATTACTGGCAATACCTTGATATTTCCTATTATAAGGATATAAATGAATTTTTTGAGAAAAATAAGGGTGAATTTTTCTTTTATACAACCAAAGCCCGCCATACTCATTCCGAGGTTTCCTATCCTGATAACTGCTATCTCCTTTTCGGCAAGGAAACAAAGGGTCTTCCCGAGGAGCTTTTGCTGGAAAATCCCGATAAATGCGTTAGAATCCCCATGCAGGGAGAAATCAGGAGCCTTAACCTTTCAAACTCGGTTGCAATAGCTGTTTACGAGGTGCTAAGACAATGGGATTACCCCGAACTTGAGAATTTTGGCCAATTGCATAATTATAAATGGGAAGATGCCGAATAATTTTACACAATTATATTAAAATTATAGTTGAAAAATGAGCAAAATGTGGTAAAATAAGATTAGTAAAAATTTAACAATCTTTGAAAGGATGTATTCTAATGAACGCTCTTAACAAAAAGACTGTTGATGATATCAACGTTAAAGGCCAAAAGGTTCTTGTTCGTTGCGACTTCAACGTGCCGCTTAAAAACGGCGTAATCACCGATGAAAACCGTATCAATGCAGCTCTCCCCACCATCAAAAAGCTTATCGCTGACGGCGGAAAAGTTATCCTTTGCTCTCACCTTGGCAAGCCGAAGGGTGAGCCCAAGCCTGAGCTTTCTTTAGCTCCTGTTGCTAAGGCTCTTTCTGAGAAGCTCGGCAAAGAGGTTGTTTTCGCTGCTGACGATAATGTTGTTGGCGAAAATGCAAAGGCTGCTGTTGAAAAAATGCAGGACGGCGATGTTGTTCTTTTACAGAACACTCGTTACCGTGCTGAAGAAACCAAGAACGGCGAGGCTTTCTCGGCTGAGCTTGGCTCTTTAGCTGATATCTTTGTTAACGATGCTTTCGGCACCGCTCACAGAGCTCACTGCTCAACCGTTGGCGTTGTATCTCACGTTAAAGAGGCTGTTGCCGGTTACCTTATCGGTAAAGAGCTTAAATATTTAGGAAACGCTGTTGAGACCCCCGTTCGCCCCTTCGTTTGCATTTTGGGCGGCGCTAAGGTTGATAGCAAGCTTCCTGTTATCGAAAATCTTTTAACCAAGGCTGATACTCTTATCATCGGCGGCGGTATGGCATATACCTTCTTAGCTGCTAAGGGTTATGGCGTTGGAACCTCTCTTATTGATGAGAGCAAGATTGATTATTGCCGTGATATGATGGCTAAGGCTGAGGAAAAGGGCGTTAAGATTCTTCTCCCGATTGACTGCACAATCACTAAGAACTTCCCTGACCCGATTGATGCTGAAATCGAAATTGAAGTTGTTGATGCTGATAAGATTCCGGCCGACTATATGAGCCTTGATATCGGCACTAAGACTGCTGAGCTTTATGCAACCGAGGTTAAGAACGCTAAGACTGTTGTTTGGAACGGACCTATGGGCGTATTCGAAAACCCGATTCTTGCAAAGGGCACTATTGCAGTTGCTAAGAGCCTTGCCGAGACCGATGCTGTTACCGTTATCGGCGGCGGCGACTCTGCAGCAGCAGTTAACATCTTAGGCTTCGGCGATAAGATGACCCACATTTCAACTGGTGGCGGCGCTTCTCTTGAGTTCCTCGAGGGTAAAGAGCTTCCCGGTATTGCTGCACTCAACGATAAATAATAAAAATTTTTGTAGGGCGTTAATTCGCCCTACATTTGTGTAAAAAGGAGAAATAAAAATGAATAAAGCTACTCGTGCTGCTGTTATCGCAGGCAACTGG
>CAJGDQ010000141.1 GCA_904502215.1 Clostridiaceae bacterium | reverse complement strand
GCTTTCTATCTTCATAAAAATTATGAGGGTAAAAAGCTCTATGTTTGCGGAACAAAATCGCTTATTAAAGAGCTTGAAAATGAGGGCTTTGAGGTAACTGAGGATATAAATAAAACTGAGTGCGTTGTTATGGGCTTTGATACCGAGCTTACCTTTAAAAAATTAGAGGATGTTTGTAAGATTTTGTTAACAAAAGATATCCCTTATATTGCAACTAACCCCGATATTGTTTGCCCTACCGAGTTTGGAAGCGTTCCTGACTGCGGTAGTGTTTGCGAAATGATATATAACGCAACAGGAAAAAGACCTTTTGTTATCGGCAAACCATCTCCTTTAATGCCAAAGCTTGCTATGGAAAAAATGGGTGTTAAACCCAACGAAACAGCAGTTGTTGGCGATAGAATTTATACCGATATTAAAAGCGGTTTAAATGCTAATGCTTTAAGTATTCTTGTTATGAGTGGAGAAACTGATGAGGAAATACTAAATGCTTCGGAAGATAAGCCCGATTTGGTTTTGAAAAATGCTTCTGAAATTTTAAATCTATTGTAATTTTAGCCTCCTTAATAGGAGGCTTTTTTTATTGAAAAAATATTCATATTATGCTTGAAATTATGCATATTTTCTTGTATAATAATTATAATTATATCTTATCTTTAAGTGAGGTTGCTTTATGACAAGAAAAATCGCCAGAGAAGAAGCTTTTATTTTAATCTTCGAAAAAGCATTTAATGATAGCTCGGTTGAGGAAATTTTAGAGCTTGCAAAAGAGGTTAGAGAACTCGAAGTAGATGATTATATCAATAAGGTTTTTAGCGGAGTTTTTGATAAAATCGAAGAGATAGATGCTTTGATTTCCGAGAACGCTGTTGGTTGGAGAATTGAAAGAATTTCTAAAACCGCTCTCTCGGTTTTAAGGCTTGCTATTTTTGAAATTAAGTTTATGGATGATATTCCAAACGCTGTTTCAATTAACGAAGCTGTTGAATTATGCAAGAAATATGCAACAAAGGAAGATGCTTCCTTTGTTAACGGAATTTTATCAACTGTTCTAAAAAAGCTTTGATATGGAAAAAGTAGCTTTATCGGTTAAGCAACTTAATCTGTATGTTCGTTCTTTGATTGAGGGTGATGTTCGCCTTGCCGATGTTTTGGTTGAGGGCGAGATTTCAAACTTTAAGAATCATTATTCCAGCGGACATTTGTATTTCACACTTAAGGATAACGATGCTTCAATTCGTTGCGTTATGTTTCGTTCCTTTGCTTCAAGGATTAAGTTTGAGGTTGGCGATGGCGTTAAGGTAATTCTTAGAGGCAAGGTTTCTCTTTATGAGAAGGATGGTCAATATCAGTTCTATGCCGAAGAAATGATGGCTTCGGGTATGGGCGATATTGCTTTGCAGTTTGAACAAATTAAGAAAAAACTTGAAGGCGAAGGCCTTTTCGATAGCGATAATAAAAGACCTATCCCTGAGTTTCCTGAGAATATAGCCGTTGTAACCTCGAAAACGGGTGCTGCAGTTCGTGATATATTAAATATTTTATCTCGCCGTTGGCCCTTATCGAGAGTTATTTTGTGTCCTGTTTCAGTTCAGGGAGAACTTGCTGTTCCCGAAATGATAAGGGCTCTTGATGAGCTTTATAGCAAGTCGGTTGCTGATGTTATCATTATCGGTCGTGGCGGTGGCTCTATTGAGGATTTATGGGCTTTTAACAGTGAGGAATTGGCAAGAAAGATTTTTGAATCTCCTGTTCCTGTTATTTCTGCTGTTGGTCATGAAACCGATTTCACAATTTGCGATTTCGTTGCCGACCTTAGAGCTCCAACTCCATCGGCCGCTGCCGAGCTTGCGGTTCCTGATAAGGAAGAAATGCTTGAAACATTAAAGAACTACGAGCTTATTCTCAAGAAAGATTTAGTTTCAAAGCTCGAATTTAATAAACAAAGACTAAGAACTGTTTTATCAGCTCAAAGTTTTAAAAATCCTGTTGATTTTATTATTAATCGCCGTTTTGAGAATTTGGACCGCATTAGTGATAAACTAACTGCCAAGGCTTTTGAAAAAACAAAGAATTTTGAGAATGATTTAATGGCAAAGGCTTTGAAGCTTGATGCATTAAGTCCTTTAAAGGTTTTGGCCCGTGGTTATTCGGCTGTTACCATAGATAATAAAATCATCAATTCGATTGATGAAGTTAAATCGGGAGATATTGTTTCTCTTAGATTTAAGAACGGCAAAGCTAATGCTGAGATTAAAGATATTGAAAAAGGGGAATATAGATGAACTTCGAAAAAAAGCTTTCAGAACTTGAAAAGATAATAGAACGCCTTGAAGATGGCGAATGCACCCTTGAAGAATCTATAGAGCTTTTTGAAAAGGGAATTAAGATAACAGGCGAGTGCAAAACAACCCTTGAAACTGCTCAAAAGAAAATTATAGAGCTTGCTGAAATTGAGGATGAAGATAAGTGATTGAAAATACCTTAAAAGAATATTCGCTTTTAATAGAAAAACGAATTGATGAGATTTTCCCCGAAAGAAATACTGAGTATAAAAAGGTTATTGATGCTGCAAGATACAGCTTGCTTTTGGGCGGAAAAAGAATTAGACCTGTTTTAATGCTTGAGTTTTGCAAACTTTGCGGCGGTAAAATGGAAGATGCCATTGATTTTGCAATTGCTCTTGAAATGATTCATACTTATTCCTTGATTCATGATGATTTGCCCTGTATGGATAATGATAACCTTAGAAGAGGTAAACCCTCTTGCCATATTAAGTTTGGCGAGGATATTGCGCTTCTTGCGGGGGATACTTTGCTTACAACGGCATTTTCAGTAGCCTCTAATGCTAATATCCCCGATGATAAAAAGGTTAAGGCAATTAGTGTTTTAGCCAAAAGAGCGGGGGCTCACGGTATGATAGGCGGTCAGGTTATGGACCTTGCCTTTGAAAAGGAAAAACCCGATATTAAATCACTATACGATATGTATATCTTAAAAACAGGGGCCTTGCTTTCGGCGGCTGCTGAAATTGGCGCTATAATTGCGGGTGCTGATGATAATTCTATTGTAACCGCTGCAAATTATGCTCTTAATCTCGGTCAGGCCTTTCAAATTATTGATGATATACTCGATATCACGGGCGATGAAAAACTTCTTGGAAAACCTATTGGCAGTGATACCCAAAATGATAAAACAACCGTTGTTTCTTTAATCGGTTTAGAGAAAGCCAAGAAATTAGCTAAGGATTT
>CAJGDQ010000140.1 GCA_904502215.1 Clostridiaceae bacterium | reverse complement strand
TAAATCAAAAAAAAACTCCCCTAAGGAAAATGCCTTGTTCTTATAAACATTAACATTTTTGAGGGAAACTCTCATTATGAAACCGCCTTTCTAATTATCCTAGTTATTTTATCACATGCCTTATCCCTTGTCAAGCAAAAACCACCCCTAAATTTAAAAATTTATCTAATTATATATATTATACATATACTTGAAAAATCTCTGACGAAATGTTATTATATTTTAAATGAAATTAGGAGTATTTTAATGAAGGTTTATTTTTATACCCTCGGCTGCAAGGTTAATCAATATGAAACCGAAGTTATGCGAGAGGAATTTGAGAAATACGGCATTATGATGGCCGATGAAAAAGAAAAGTTTGATATTGCTGTTATAAACTCCTGCTCGGTTACAGCCGAGAGCGATAGGAAAACAAGGCAGGCTCTTCATAGAATAAGAAGGCAAAACCCCGAAGCTGTTATAGTTCTTACAGGCTGTATGGTTCAGGCCTTTCCCAAAGAGGCCGAAAGCTTTTTGGATGCCGATATTATTATCGGTAACACCGATGTTAAGAAAACGGTTGAAAAAACTGTTGAATTTTTAAAAGAGAAAAAACGCTTTTTCGAGGTTTGCCCCCATCTTAGAAACGAAAGCTTTAACACACCTATCCTTTCAAGCTTTGCCGAAAGAACAAGAGCATATATGAAGATTGAGGATGGGTGCGAAAGGTTTTGCACCTATTGTATAATCCCATATGCCCGAGGCTTTGTTCGTTCAAAACCGCTTGATGAAATCAAAAAAGAGGCAAAAGCCTTGGCAAAAAACGGTTTTTCGGAGATAGTTTTGGTTGGAATCAACCTCACCTCCTATGGCAAGGGCGAGGATATCAACCTTTGCGATGCGGTTGAAGCCGTTTGCGAAATCGAGGGTATAAAACGAGTGCGTTTAGGCTCGCTTGAGCCCGACCATATAAGCGATGAAATGCTTTTAAGATTTAAGGCTGAGGATAAGTTCTGCCCGCAATTCCATTTGTCTTTGCAATCGGGTTGCGATAAAACCCTCAAGGCTATGAATAGAAAATATGATACTGCCTTTTATAGAGATTTGGTGGTTAGGATAAGAAAAATCTTCCCCGATTCTGCTATCACAACCGATATTATGGTTGGTTTTGCGGGCGAAACCGAAGAAGATTTTAAAGAGAGCCTTGCCTTCGCAAAAGAAATAGGCTTTGCTAAGGCTCATATCTTTTGCTATTCGAGAAGAGAGGGCACTATTGCCTTCAATATGCCAAATCAGGTAACCAAGGCCGAAAAGCACCGCCGAAGCATAGCACTTAGTGAGGCTTGCAAGAAAACCGAGGAAAAATTCCTTTCCTCGCTTATTGGCCAGCAACAAGAGGTTTTGTTTGAAACCGAGGAAAACGGATATTTTGAGGGCTTTACCAAGAACTACTCGAGAGTCCGTGTTATGTCAACCAAAGATTTGAGCGGCAAGTGCCTTAATTGCCTTATAAAAGAGCTTGATGGCGAAATCTTAATAGGAGAGTTAATTTAAAATGGAAATTCTATCCCCCGCAGGCAATTTTTCGATGCTTGAGGCAGCCGTTAGAAGCGGTGCCGATGCGGTTTATTTGGGGCTCAAGGATTTTTCGGCAAGAAGAAATGCCGAAAACTTTTCGAAAGAGGAGCTTGAGAGTGCAATAGAATACTGTCATATAAGAGGGGTTAGGGTTTACCTTGCTCTCAACACCCTTATAAAAGATGCCGAACTGGAGCTTGCCTTCAGCTCGGCTCAGTTTGCATATAATAAAGGAATTGATGGGATTATTGTTCAGGATTTGGGGCTTGCTAAAATCTTGAGCGAAAAAATCCCTGAGTTAGAACTGCACGCTTCAACTCAAATGTCGGTTCATTCCCCATCAGCCTTGATTCCCCTTAAAAAATTAGGTTTTAAACAGGTTGTGGCTTCTCGTGAGATGAGCAAAAACGACCTTGCTCTTCTTTGCCAAAAGGCAAAGGAGCTTGGAATCAGGGTTGAGGTTTTTGTCCATGGCGCTTTGTGTATGTCGGTTTCGGGACAATGCTTACTCTCGGCATTTTTAGGCTCAAGAAGCGGAAACCGTGGGCTTTGCGCCGGTCCTTGCCGTTTACCCTTTAAGGCTGAAAACGGCACAGGCTATGATTTAAGTCTTAAAGATTTGTCCCTCATTGATTATCTCGATGAGCTTAAAAATATGGGTGTTTATTCCTTTAAAATTGAGGGCCGAATGAAGCGACAGGAATATGTTGCCGCCGCAACTGCAGCTTGCAAAAATGCCCTCGAGGGAAAAAGGGATGAAGAGCTTTTAGAAACTCTCAGGGATGTTTTTTCCCGCTCAGGCTTTACCGATGGTTATTATAAAGATAGGCTCGGAAGAGATATGTTTGGCATCAGAACAAAGGATGATGTTTTATCTTCAAGCAAGGCTTTTCCTTATCTTCATTCGATTTACCGAGCCGAAAGGCAAAGCGTTGCGGTTGAAACTAATGGCGAAATTTTAAAGGATAAACCCATAAAATTAACCCTTAAAGATAAGGATGGCAACAGCGTTACTGCTACGGGAGTTATCCCCGAAATCGCAAAAACTAAAGGCATAAATTACGATGATACCCTTAAGAATTTAACAAAATTCGGCTCAACTCCTTACTATGCGATAGGGGGCGGTTTAAGGTTTGATGAGGGACTTTTTGTTTCATCAAAAGACCTTAACGAGCTTCGGAGAAATGCGGTTGAAGAGCTTAATAAACTCAGGACGAAAAATAATAGAAATTCAACTGCTGAATATACCTTTAAAAAAGATTATGTAAACCAAGAAAAGCAACCAAAAATCTATGCAAGATTTGAGAATACAGAGCAAATCCCCGATAATTTAGAGGGTATTTTCGGAATAATTTTGCCATTGGAAAAAGCCGAGAAGATAGATTTTTCAGGCGAGCTTATTGCCGATATTCCAAGAGGAATAAAATCCGAAGAAAAAATCTTTGAGATGCTCAAAAATGCCAAAGAAAAGGGCTTTAAAAAGGCCCTTTGCCCGAATATCGCTCTATTGCCGATAATAGAAGATGCGGGGCTTGAGATTATGGCCGATACCTCCCTTAACATAACAAACAGCGAAAGCATTTCCTCGCTTTCTTCTTTCGGCGCAAAATCGGCGGTTATTTCCCCTGAGCTTAGCATTGCCGAAAGCAAAAATCTTTTCGGTTTAAAAAAGGGTATTATTGCATACGGCAATATCCCCCTTATG
>CAJGDQ010000139.1 GCA_904502215.1 Clostridiaceae bacterium | reverse complement strand
TTAACTGCCATCTTGTCATAGGCTTCAAGGTGGAAGGGGTCTATCATATTAGCATCATTAAGGTCGGCAGTTGCGGCCTCATAAGCGATATTAACGGGGTGTTTAAGCGGAATACTCCAAATAGGGAAGGTTTCGAACTTGGCATAGCCAGCCTTAACGCCCCTTTTATTCTCGTGGTAAAGCTGAGAAAGGCAGGTTGCCATCTTTCCGCTTCCGGGACCGGGAGCGGTTACAACAACAAGACCTCTTGAGGTTTCGATATAATCATTCTTACCAAAGCCATCTTCACTTATGATATAAGGAATATTTGAGGGATAATTTTCAATCGGATAATGGCGGTATACCTTAATTCCAAGAGAGGTCAATCTCTTTTCGAAGGCGATAGCCGAGGGTTGTCCCGTAAATCTTGTTATAACAACACTGCCAACAAAAAGACCAATTTCGCGGAAGGCATCAATAAGTCTTAAGGTTTCAAGGTCGTAGGTAATACCAAGGTCGCCACGCTGTTTGTTTTTCTCAATAGCATCAGCGTTTATAACGATAACGATTTCAGCATCATCCTTAAGCTCCATAAGCATTTTAACCTTAGCATCGGGGTTAAAGCCGGGGAGCACCCTTGCGGCGTGGTAATCATCAAAGAGCTTGCCGCCAAACTCCATATAAAGCTTACCGCCGAAGAAATCAATCCTATCCCTGATATTTTGAGATTGAAGTCTTATATATTTTTCATTATCAAAACCGATTTTACTCATTTTAACTCCTCAAATTTAACTATTCATCAAGCTTTAATACTGCCATAAACGCCTCTTGCGGAACTTCAACCGAGCCTAAGCGGCGCATACGCTTTTTACCTTCTTTTTGCTTTTCAAGCAATTTTTTCTTTCGGGTTATATCGCCGCCGTAGCACTTAGCAAGAACATCCTTTCTAAGCGCTTTAACAGTCTCTCTTGCTATTATCTTACCCGAAACTGCAACCTGAATAGGAACCTCAAAAAGCTGACGTGGGATATAATCCTTAAGCTTTTCGGCTATCTTTCTGGCTCTTGTATATGCATTATCGGTATGAACGATAAAGGAAAGAGCATCAACAACATCGCCTGCAAGCATAACATCAAGCTTCACGAGTTTTGATTTTTCATAACCTTTTGTTTCGTAATCATAGCTGGCATAGCCTTTTGTTCTTGATTTCAAAGCATCAAAGAAATCATAAACAATTTCACCCATCGGTAAAATATAGTGGATATCAACACGGTCTCCCATATATTTCATATCGGTGTAAACTCCACGGCGTTCCTCGCATAGCTGCATTATAGTTCCAACATAATCGCTAGGACTATAAATATGAACATCAGCAACAGGTTCTAAAGCCTCGGTGATAATTGCGGGGTCGGGATAATTGGTGGGGTTATCAACCGTTATGGTTTCACCCGTATTTAAAGTGAATTTATATTCAACGCTGGGGGCTGTTGTAACAAGGTCGAGATTATATTCTCTCTCAAGTCTTTCTTGGATAATCTCCATATGAAGAAGACCTAAAAATCCGCACCTAAAACCAAAGCCTAAGGCATTTGAGCTTTCGGGCTCAAATAAAAGGGAAGCATCATTGAGCTGTAATTTATCCAAAGCATCTCTAAGGTCGGGGTATTTTGCTCCATCAGCAGGGTAGATACCGCAAAAAACAACCGGGTTTACCTTTCTATAGCCTTCAAGCGCCTCGGCAACAGGAGCATCGGCAAGGGTTATAGTATCACCAACACGAGCCTCGCTAACGGTTTTAATCGAAGCTGCAAGATAACCAACCTCGCCCGCTTCCAAAACATCGCAGGGCTCAAGGTGAGTCGCCTTTTTTCTACCAAGCTCAACAATATCAAAATTGGCACCTGTTGCCATCATTTTGATACAGTCCCCACTCTTTATTTTACCGCTCATAACACGGAAATAAACAATAACGCCTTTATAGGGGTCATAATAAGAATCGAAAATAAGTGCCGAAAGGGGAGCGGTTCTATCTCCCTTGGGAGCGGGGATTTCGGTTACAATTTTTTCAAGCACCTCTTCAACATTTATCCCTGTCTTAGCCGAAATCAAAGGAGCATTATCGGCAGGAATACCGATAATATCTTCAATTTCATTCTTAATTCTCTCGGGTTCGGCAGAGGGCAAATCAATCTTGTTGATAACAGGGAGAATTTCAAGACCATGGTCAACAGCCAAATAGGTGTTGGCAAGGGTTTGAGCCTCAATACCTTGGGAAGCATCAACTATAAGAACGGCTCCCTCGCAAGCGGCAAGAGAACGTGAAACCTCGTAGTTGAAGTCAACGTGTCCCGGAGTGTCTATTAAATTAAGCTCGTATTCATTGCCGTCATTCGCGGTGTAATAAAGAGTAACAGCGTGGGCCTTGATGGTTATTCCTCGCTCACGCTCTAAATCCATACTGTCAAGTATTTGCTCTTCCATATCACGCTCGGCTACCGACTGAGTAAGCTCTAAAAGTCGGTCAGCAAGGGTGGACTTGCCGTGGTCAATATGAGCTACTATGCAAAAGTTTCTGATTCTATCAAGTGGAAAGGACATATACTGCTCCTTTTAAAATATTTACATTGTATTGTAACATAAAATGAGGTATAATGTAAAGCATAAAGTTCTATATTTGCAAATTTAAAAAGTTTATGATATTATATTTAAAAAATCTTGGAGGAATATTTTGAAAAAATATCTTGAAACGGGAAAAATTGTTGGAACTCACGGGGTTAGAGGAATGGTTAGAGTTCAGCCTTGGTCTGATTCGGGGGAGTTTTTAAAGCAGTTTAAATATATTTATGCCGATGCTAACGGCAATAAAAAAATTAAGATAAATTCGGTTCAGCCGCACGGCAATGTTGTTTTAATGCAGCTTGAAAATGTTAACAGTATTGAGGATGCCGAAAAGCTAAGAGGAACTGTTATCTATATCGATAGGAAGGATGTAAAACTTCCTAAGGGAAGATATTTTATTGATGACCTTATAGGATGCGCTGTTTTTGATGCTGATACAAATGAAACGCTTGGTATTCTTTCGGATGTTTCTTCAACCGGTGCCAACGATGTTTGGCATATTAAGAGGGATAATAAAGAATATCTTGTGCCCGCTATTGGTGAGGTTATAGTTTCGGTTGAGATAGAAGCGGAAAGAATTGTTATAAGGCCTTTAAAGGGGATTTTTGATGATGAGGATTGATATTTTAACCCTGTTTCCTGAAATGTGCGAAACGGTTATGAATGAGAGCATAATCGGTA
>CAJGDQ010000138.1 GCA_904502215.1 Clostridiaceae bacterium | reverse complement strand
GCGGAATTTAGCTGATTCTAAGAATAAATCCTTAGTATCATCCTCAATTTCGCTCTCTTTACCACCCATAATACCTGCAAGGCAAGAGGGCTTTTCGCCGTCTGCAATAACAAGCATATCGGTTGTTAAATTATATTCCTTGCCGTCAAGAGTAGTAATAGTTTCACCCTCGTTAGCGTTTCTAACAATAATCTTTTTATCAGCCAAATCGTTATAATTGAAGGCATGCATAGGCTGACCTGTTTCAAGCATAACAAAGTTGGTTATATCAACTATATTGTTGATAGGGCGCATACCTGATGCTATAATTGCCTTTTGCATCCAAACAGGAGATTCTTTAATTCTAAGGTTTTTAACAACTCTGCCTATATAGCGTGGGCAAAGGTCATAGTTTTTAACCTCAACGCTGATATAATCATTTATATCACCGCCAACGGTTTTATAAGAGGGAACAGGGGCTTTAAATTCGGTTCCCAAAACAACCCCAATTTCCTTAGCAACGCCTAAGAAACAGTTGCAGTCGGGTCTGTTTGCGGTAATCTTGAAATCGATTATATAATCATCAAGGCCTAAAACCTCTTTCATATCGGTGCCGGGAGCATATTCATCCTTGAGGATTAAAATACCGTGCACCGAAGCACCCTCATAATCGGCTTCAGTAAGGCAAAGTTCTTCACCTGAGCAAAGCATACCGTGTGATTCAACGCCACGAAGCTTTCCGCTCATAATATGAGCGCCGCAAGGAAGATAACTATCGTTTAAAGCGGCGGGAACGAGGTCGCCCTCTTTAATATTTTGAGCGCCTGTTACTATTTGCACCAATTCTTCTTTACCTACATCCATTTGGCAAATTTGGAGATGGTCGCTGTTTTCGTGAGGCTTAATTTCTTTTATTTTTGCGGCAACAACATTAACAAGGTTTTCGCCCTGCTTTTCAATGCTTTCAACCTCAAAGCCTGCCATAACCATTCTTTCGCAAAGTTCCTCGGCAGGAACATTTATTTCAACATATTCTTTTAAATGATTCAGTGAAATTTTCATTTTCTATTCCTCCTTAAAACTGGTCAAGGAAGCGTTTATCGTTTTCGAATAAAAGACGGATATCGCTTATCTTATAACGGGTTGTTGTTAATCTATCAAGACCTATACCAAAGGCAAAGCCTGAATATTCATCAGGGTCAATTCCGCAGCTTCTAAGAACGTTCGGATGAACCATACCTGCACCCAAAATCTCTATCCAACCATCGCCCTTGCAAACACGGCAACCCTTGCCGCCGCACTCGGAACAAGTAACATCAACCTCAACCGAAGGCTCGGTGAAGGGGAAGAAGGAGGGACGGAATTTAACCTTGGTATCGCTTCCGTAAATCTCGTGAGCAAACTGCTCAAGAACACCCTTAAGGTCGCACATAGTAATGCCTTTATCAACAACAAGACCTTCAATTTGATGGAAAACGGGAGAATGTGTTGCATCAACCTCATCGGCTCTGAAAACTCTACCGGGACAAATTACTCGAATAGGGGGCTTCATTGTTTCCATAGTTCTGATTTGAGCTGCCGAGGTTTGAGTTCTAAGTAATAAATTCTCAGCAAGATAGAAGGTATCCTGCATATCACGGGCAGGATGGTCCTCAGGAACGTTGAGGCATTGGAAGTTATAATAATCGGTTTCAACCTCAGGTCCATCAACAACATCAAAGCCCATTGACTGAAAGATATTTATCATATCATCAAGCACAGTATTCAAAGGATGAAGCTTGCCTGGTTTAATTTCCTTTGCAGGCATAGTTATATCAATAGTTTCGGCCTTTAGCTTTTCATCCTGAGCCTTAGCCTTTAATTCGTTTCTCTTGATAGCAATAAGCTCTTCAAGTTCTTGTTTGGCCTCATTAACAAGAGCGCCCATTTTTGGTCTTTCCTCAGCCGAAAGAGAGCCCATTTGCTTTAATATAGCAGTAAGCTCACCCTTTTTGCCAAGATACTGAACTCTGAGATTTTCAATTGCAGCCTCATCGCAAGCGGCAGCAATAGCATCCTTAGCAGCAGCTGAAATAGCCTTTAAATTTTCTAACATATTTTTTCCTCCAAAAATAAATAAACTCCGTCCCATTATGATAAACATAACAGGACGAAGTATAAAATCTCCGCGGTACCACCCGTTTTTTCGCTCAAAGAGCAAACACTCTCGCAACCTATAACGGAGTTACCCGTTGACCCCTACTGAAAATGTTCAGAGCCAATGCTCAAAAGGGAACTTCGGCAAGGAATGAATATATTTGCTTACAGCCAAGGCAAATACTCTCTTAAAACATTTAATCTTGCTTACTTTCCTTTATCATAGCATTTACTAAGTAATAATACCACTATTTAACACTTTTTGCAAGCATTTTTTAAATAAATTTCTTTTCCTCTTTATCGAGTAAAAGGGTTCTTGTAACCGAGTAAAAACGAGGCTCGGTATTTGTTTGCTCAAAAAATGCAGTCATAACAAGGGTTGGGTTGAGGTTATCCTCAGTTCCGGCAACAAGTCGCAAGGTTAATATATCATCAACTAGCGAAAAGCTTTTTATTTTAGGGATAATATCAATCTCCTTGACCTTGCCCTTTTTACCCTTTTTCTCGCATATAATAGAATCCCTGTTTAAAAATTCAATAATTGCTTGTTTTTCCTCGGCATTAAATTTCTCAAGGCTTAGCTCAAATTCTGCAAAACCTATTTCTTTCATAGGTAGAACAGGCTCTTTGATATCATAGAATTCGATGTCAGGCGGGGCAACCAACTTTAAAGCTTCGAGGCAGTTTGAGAGGGGATATTTATCATCAATAAGGCGAATTTCTAAGATTTCATATAAACCCTCAAAGCCTAAGGAAATCGGAACCGCAAAATTAACATAAATTCTTTGATTAAAACCCTCGGTATACCAAACAGGGATTTTTGATTTTGCAATAATTCTTGACATAAATCTATTCATATCAAGATGGGACATAAATTTCATACGTCCTATTTTTTTATAATATATTCTAACGGTTTTCAAAACAAATTCCCTCCCCATAGCAATTAGCTCCGCAAGCCGAGCATTTTTCACGGCAGTTGGGAGTGGTTTTTTCATTGTGTGCAGTTTCGTTTTCTCTAATTAAGAACTTTTTAGAAACTGCATAATCAAGATGGTCCCAAGGGTTAATTTCTTCATAGGAACGAAGCCTGTTAGCATAAAATGCAGGGTCAATCGAGCATTTTTCAAATGCCTCAAGCCATTTTTCAGGGGAGAAATGCTCGGTCCAGCTATCAAATTTGCAACCCATTTTAAAGGCTTCTTCCAAAACAGCGCCAAGT
>CAJGDQ010000137.1 GCA_904502215.1 Clostridiaceae bacterium | reverse complement strand
TTAATTCAAATGCTGACGCATTTTTTGTCCATTGATTTATAAGATTTCTCTTAAGAATCGTCGGGTCCTTATTTCTTCGTTGTTTAATTTTCAAGGTCCGTTTTTTGCGCCCCTTTTTACAAGCGCTCGATTATATTACCACATTAAATCCCCTTTGTCAACACTTTTTTTAAAGTTTTTTAAAACTTTTTTTCATATTTTTTTACGCCACAATATATAGCGTTTTTGCGGTCTTTTCAACCACATTTTACACAGTTAATATTACTTATATTATATATGTATATACATATAAAAAAGGAACCCTTTCGAGTTCCTTTAAAAATTATTTTGCTTTTGTTTCGCAATAAAGACAGCGATAAACTCGTTTTTCTTTATCGGCAAGAGTGAAGATTTGAGGCAATTCCTGTTCGGTTGCCGAAATGCAACGGGGGTTTTTGCAAACCAAAACATTAGTAAGCTTTTCGGGAAGCGCAATTGCCTTCTTTTCAACTATCTTATCGTTCTTAATAACGTTAACCGTAACATCGGGGTCGATAAAGCCCAAGATATCGGTATCAATCTCAATATCGGCATCAATCTTGATGATATCCTTTTTGCCCATCTTTCTACTGGGAACATTTTTTATAAAAGCAACAGGGCACTCAAGATTATCGAGTCCTAAAAGCTTATAGATTTTTGTTCCCTTGCCTGCGGTTATATGGTCGATAACGATACCATTTTTAATAGAATCTATATTCATTATTCTACCTCCAAAAGCATAAGGATAAGTGCCATTCTCATAAACTTGCCATTGAGCACCTGCTTGAAATAGCAAGCTCTTGGGTCGTTATCAATGGCCACGCTGATTTCGTTAACTCTCGGAAGGGGATGAAGAATAGATAAATCCTTCTTTGCGTGAACTAATTTTTCGGAAGTTAAGATATAGCTATCCTTAAGTCTTAGATAATCTTCCTCATTAAAAAATCTTTCACGCTGAACACGAGTCATATATAATATATCAAGCTCGGGCATAACAGCCTCTAAATCGGCAGTCTCGAAGAACTCAATTCCATTCTTTTTAAGAGATTCCTTAACATAATCGGGAAGCTTTAACTCCAAGGGAGAAATAAGCACAAACTTTATACCCGTATATCTACTTAGGGCAGCAATAAGCGAATGAACAGTTCTTCCAAACTTTAAATCACCGCAAAGGCCAACAGTTAAATTATTAAGTCTTCCCTTTTCACGATGAATTGTTAACAAATCGGCTAGGGTTTGAGTTGGGTGATTATGACCGCCATCTCCCGCATTGATAATCGGAACAGAAGCATTCATAGAAGCAACCAAAGGGGCGCCCTCTTTAGGATGGCGCATAGCGATAATATCAGCATAGCAGCTAACTGTTTTTGCAGTATCGGCAACGCTCTCGCCCTTTGCAGCCGAGGAGCTTTGAGCCTCGGAAAAGCCTAAAACATTTCCGCCAAGCTCATACATTGCCGCCTCAAAGCTAAGTCTTGTTCGGGTGGAAGGCTCAAAGAAAAGGGTTGCAAGCTTTTTGCCATCACACTTATGAGCATATTTTTCGGGGTTTGCGATAATATCTTCGGCTTTGGCAATAAGACTTTCAAGCTCTTCTACCGAAAGCTCTAAAATATCAATTAAGCTTCTCATATAAATTTCCTTCCGTTAGGCTTTTGCGCCGTTAACTTCCAAGTATTTCTTTATGCGCTCAACATTTTCTTTGTTTTTCTCGTCTTCCTCAAGATACTCAATAATATCATAAACATCAACAACCGAATATACGGGGAAGCCAAACTCTTCGCCAACCTCGGCCATTGCGCTTTTCTCGGTTTTGCCCTTTTCCTTGCGGTCAACCATAACAAATGTTGCGGCAACCTTTGTGCCCTTTAAAGAAGATAAGATTTCCATACTCTCTCTAATAGCAGTTCCTGCGGTTATAACATCCTCAACAATTACGATTTCCTCGTTTTCCTGAGGCTTATAGCCAACGAAAACTCCGCCCTCGCCGTGGTCCTTTTCTTCCTTTCTGTTGAAGAAGAAGGGAACGTCAAGGCCGTTTTTAGCCAAAGCCACTGCAACCGATACAGCTATCGGAATACCTTTATAGGCAGGGCCATAAAGAACTGTCTTTTTCTTGCCAACCTTTTCGAAATATGCTTTAGCATAAAATTCGCCAAGTTTGCAGATTTGTTCGCCTGTTTTAATATCGCCTGCGTTTATAAAATAGGGGATTTTTCTACCCGATTTTGCGGTGAAATCGCCAAACTTTAAAACACCGGCGCCCTCTAAAAACTGAATAAATTCTCTTTTATAGCTTTCCATATTTATTTCTCCTATCCTATAAACTCTTCACAGCAACGCTCATAAGCAGCAACGGGGTCGGCTGCTGCAGTAATAGGTCTGCCAACAACTATATAATCACTACCGATTTTCTTAGCTTCGGCAGGAGTCATAACTCTCTTTTGGTCTCCAATATCGCCATCAGCAAAGCGAACGCCCGGAGTAACTGTTAAGAACTTTTCACCACAAGTTTTATGCACCTTCTCGGCCTCAAGAGGTGAACAAACAACACCGTCAAGCCCTGCCTTTGCAGCATTTGAAGCATAATGCATAACAACCTTATCGATAGGCTCCTTGATAAGCAAATCGTTTTCCATTCTTTCCTGGTCGGTTGAGGTTAACTGCGTAACCGCAATAAGCAAGGGTCTTGTGCCGTCAGGACGGGTCAGTCCCTCTAAAGCGCCCTCCATCATAGAGATGGTGCCTGCGGCGTGAAGATTGGTCATATCAACATCAAGGCGAGAGAGCACTGCCATTGATTTTTTAACTGTGTTCGGGATATCGTGAAGCTTTAAATCGAGGAATATTTTATGACCTCTTGCCTTTATTTCACGAACAATTTCGGGGCCCTCGGCATAAAAAAGTTCCATACCTATTTTAACAAAGGGCTTTTTGCCTGTGAACTTATCAAGAAACTTAAAAACCTCTTCCTTGCTCGAAAAATCGCAAGCAATAATTACATCCTTACCCATTATGCGCTCCTCCTATAATTTCTTCCAAACTGTTTATTTTATATTTTGCCATAACATTCGGCAAATCTTCGATTATATTCTTGCAAGCATAAGGCTCTATAAGATTAGCCGCTCCAACCTGAACTGCAGTAGCGCCCGCAAGCATCATTTCGATAACATCTTCGGCAGTTGTAATTCCGCCCATACCGATAATCGGAATTTTAACCGCATCATATACCTGATAAACCATTCTAAGAGCAACAGGCTTTATAGCCGCTCCCGAAAAACCGCCCATTTTATTAGCCAAAATAGGTTTCTTCGTT
>CAJGDQ010000136.1 GCA_904502215.1 Clostridiaceae bacterium | reverse complement strand
TCCGCCCATCTCTTCTGAACCAGGTCAGCTGCCTTTTGGCATATCTTCTGGTTTGGCGGCAAAGGTGCTCTTTAGCTTCTTCAAGAGAGCATTCGCCCTTTATAAACCCATAAAGCTCTTTATGGCCGATTGCCTGAAAAGCACCCTTACTAGAGGAAATCTCGGCCGTTTGCCTTGCTTCCTCTAAAAGACCGCTTTTTAGCATTATTTCAACCCTTTTGTTTATTCTCTCATATAACTTTTCCCTATCAGAATAGGTTATACCTATAACAAGAGGGTCCATAAATGAGGGGGTTTGATGAGATAATAAATTTTGCTCGGTTATACTCTTGCCCGATTGGAAATATACCTCAAAAGCACGAATTATTCTTCTTCTATCCTTTTGATGAAGCCTTGAGGCTGTTTCATTATCAAAACTTCTAAGTTTTTCGAGCATTTTTTCAGCACCGATTTCATCAAATTCCTCTTCAAGCCTCTCTCTGAGCTCCAAATCGGTTTCACCTTCAATAAACTCGGTGTTATCGAGCAAGGCATTGATATAAAGCCCTGTTCCGCCAACGATTATAGGAAGCTTTCCCCTGGAAGCTATTTCTTTTATACATTCTCTAGCCTTTAAAACATAATCGGCAACCGAAAATTTATCACTAAGCTCTAAAAACTCAAGCAAATGATGTTTAATACCCTGCATTTCCTCGATATCGGGAGCTGCCGAGGCTATATGAATACCCTTATAAATTTGCATTGAATCGGCACAAACTATTTCACCGCCGAATTTCTTTGCAATCTCAATACTTAAAGCGGTTTTGCCCGATGCGGTTGGGCCAACTATAAATATCGCCTTTATTTTTTTGCTCATTGTATTCTTCCAAACTGTTTTTCAAGTTCCCTTTTCTTGATTTCAAAGGCAACAGGTCTTCCGTGAGGGCAATACATAATCTCATCATCAAGAAGCACCTTTTCAGCAAGGCTTTGCATTTCTAAAATAGAGGTTTTTCCACCCGCCTTAATAGCCGCCTTGCAGGCAACGGTTGATAAAATATGCTCTTGTCTTTCGGTTATCAAGGAAGTTCCGCTTATAAGCTTTGAAGCAATTTCCGAAATAACCGATGAAGCATCCTCGCTGGTTAAAAAGGTTGGAACTGCCCTAACCAAAACGCAAGAGCTTCCAAAATCCTCAACCTCAAAGCCTGCATTTTCTAGTGCTTCGGTATTATTTATAACCGCATCATATTCCTCTCTCGCTAAGGTAACCGAAACAGGAGCAAGCAAGGGCTGAACTTCAACCTTTTGCTCTTTTTTAAGCTTATTAAATAAAATTCTTTCGTGGGCGGCGTGTTTATCAATCATAAACACGCTTTCCTTCATCTCGGCAATAATATAAGTTGAAAATGCCTCGCCGATAACCTTAATTTGAGGCTTGTCCTCAATAATTGGCTCTGCCTTTAAAGGAGTAACAACTGTTTCCTTAAATTCTTCTTTAGTCATCGGCTTAAGTTTAGAGCCATCCTTTGCAACAAAAGAATATCTATTAACAAAACCAAAATCATTCGGCTGATTAAAGGTAACCTTTTTAGGTTCTTTCTCATAAACCTTTTCGGCAATAGTTTCTTCGCCTATAACCTGTTGACGATATTCATTCGCTTTAATATGCTGAAAAGGATTAAATGTCGGGGTGTTGAGTTTAACCTCAGGCCTTGTATCCGACACCGAAAGCGATGCTTTAACCGCCGAATAAACCGCATCAAAAATGCGTTTTTCATCCGAGAAGCGCACCTCGGTTTTAGCGGGATGAACATTAACATCAACAGTATCGCAAGGGATGGTTAAATATAAAACAAAGCCAGGAAATTTTCCTATCATAGCGCTGTTTTTATATGCCTGTTCAACAGCCGCAACAACAGTTCCCGAGCGAACAAGTCGTCCATTCAAGAAAGTGAACTGATTATTTCTTGTTGGTTTGCAAGCAAAGGGCTTGCAAATAAGTCCCTTAACCGAAACCGAGCCTATTTCGCCCTCAGTTTCAATTAAACTGTGTGAAAATTCACGGCCTAAAACACTGTAAACCGCCGATTTGATGCTTCCATCCCCCGTTGTCATAAGGGTTTGCTTGCCATCTCTTATAAGCTTAAAGGAAACCTCAGGATGAGATAGAGCAATTCTATCAATAACAGCCGCACAAGCATTTGCTTCCGAAACATCCTTTTTAAGAAATTTCATACGTGCAGGGGTGTTATAAAAAATATCTCTTATAATAATGGTTGTTCCCTTAGGGCAACCGATTTCTTCATAAAGCTTTTCTTCGCCGCCCTCTATAACATAATGGGTTCCCATCATGCTATCCTCAGGAGCCGTTAGCATTTCAACCTTAGCGACCGATGAAACTGCCGCTAAAGCTTCACCTCTAAAGCCTAAAGTTCCGATGGAATTTAAATCCTCATCGGTTTTTATTTTACTTGTTGCATGGCGTAAAAATGCCGTTGGAACATCCCCAAATGAAATACCGCAACCGTTATCGGTTACTCTCATATATGTTATTCCGCCTCGTTTAATTTCAACCGTTATAAAGTTTGCGCCCGCATCAATAGAATTTTCAACAAGCTCTTTTATAACCGATGCAGGTCTTTCAACAACCTCGCCCGCCGCTATCAGCTCGGCAACATTTTTTGGCAAAACATTGATTTTCGGCATTTTTTCACCGCCTTTTTAAATAGATTTTGCTTTTTTGCAAATTTCAAATAGAATTTGCATAGATTCGATAGGAGTTAGAGTATTAACATCTATCTCCTGAAGCTCGTGAAGAATTTCTTCAGCCGCCTGCATTTCTATCGGAATTTGCATATCATTCGAAGTTGTCGCTTGATAGGTAACAACTCCATCCTCTTCGGTCTTTTTAAGGATTTGCTTAGCCCTTTCGATAACCGAATTTGGAATGCCGCTAAGCTTTGCAACCTCAATTCCGTAGCTGCGGTCGGCACTTCCTCTAACAATTCTTCTAAGGAAGGTTATATCATCGCCACGTTTTTTAACGGCGATATTATAATTCTTAACACCCGATAGCTCAGCTTCCATTTGGGTGAGCTCGTGGTAATGGGTTGCAAAGAGGGCTTTAGCGCCGAGTTTTTTCTTATCGGCGGTCCATTCAAGCACCGCTCTCGCAATCGACATACCATCAAAGGTTGATGTTCCTCTGCCAATCTCATCAAGGATTAAAAGACTATTCTTGGTTGCATTTTTAAGAATATCGGCAACCTCGCTCATTTCAACCATAAAGGTTGATTGACCCGATGCCAAATCATCCGATGCACCAACCCTTGTGAATATAGCATCAACGAGGCCTATTTCGGCATAGCT